>NZ_JANEWL010000044.1:0-33984 GCF_028069815.1 Citrobacter sp. Awk 2 | reverse complement strand
CCATTTGATGGTATTACTTTAATGTAAAAATATGACGATAATTGCGGTTCTATCAACGACAATAAAAATTGTTCAGGAGTCTTTATGGATGCACTTAGCCGCTTGCTAATGCTTAACGATCCGCAGGGTTCTATTGATCAAAACTGCCTATTGAGCAGAGACTGGCAACTCCCTCATGCAGCAGGTGAGTTATCCGTGATCCGCTGGCATACGGTAACCCAGGGTAGCGCTTTACTGGAGATGCCTGACGGCAACACTTATACACTGCGTCCTGGTACGGTAGTCATCTTGCCGCAAAACTCCGCGCATCGGTTGTGCCAGTCAGGTGAAGAGCAAACGCATATTGTCTGCGGAAGTCTGCAACTACAGACATCCTCCCGCTATTTCTTAACCGCGCTGCCGGAAGTTTTGCTGCTGGCACCTGGCGAAAATAGCCCCGCTTACCACTGGCTTAAGGCGATGATTGGGCTGATGCAGCAGGAATCATTGAGCATGCTGCCCGGTTCCAACGTTGTGTGCAGCCAGCAATGCGCCACGCTTTTCACGTTTGCCGTTCGCGAATGGTTATCTCAGGCTCCCCCCGCCAAAAATGTGCTGAATCTGCTATTACATCCCCGACTGGGAGCCGTGGTGTTCCAGATGCTGGAATCACCCGCACATCCCTGGAGTGTTGAAGAACTGGCGCAGCGCGCGCATATGTCCCGGGCCAGTTTTGCCCAACTGTTTCGCGAGGTTTCAAACTCCACGCCGCTCGCCGTACTCACCACATTGCGTCTGCAATTCGCCGCCCAGATGCTGTCGCGTGGCACCCAACCGTTGGTCGTGATTGCCGAATCGGTGGGATATGCCAGCGAGTCATCTTTTCACAAAGTTTTTCTGCGTGAGTTCGGCTGTACGCCTGGCGAGTACCGTAAACGGGTGAAAGCGCTGGAATCATAGCGCCCGCCTTCAAAGGAGTGAAGGCAAGCGCTAGCAGGGGCTATTTCTGGGTGCGATGCCGGTGTAGCCACATCAGCTTATACGCTGCCGGAATGATGAACAGTGACAGCAACGGTGCCGTGATCATGCCGCCAATCATCGGTGCAGCGATACGGCTCATGACTTCAGACCCGGCTCCCGTTCCCCATAAAATCGGCAGCAGACCCGCAATGATGACCGCCACAGTCATTGCTTTAGGACGCACACGCAGTACCGCTCCGTGGTACAACGCCTCATCCAGTTTATCCACGGTAAAGGTTTGCGGATTTTCCAGCGCAGGCTCTGCTTCAATGGCGTGGCGCAGGTACATCAGCATCACCACACCAAATTCGGCAGCCACGCCTGCCAGTGCGATGAATCCAGTTCCGGTCGCGACCGACATATGGAATCCCATCCAATAGAGAAACCAAATTCCGCCTACCAGCGCAAAGGGCACACTGGTAATAATCAACAGGGCTTCACCAAAACGACGGAATGCCAGATACAGCAGCACGAAGATAATCATCAGCGTCATCGGCACCATCAGTTTAAGCTTGTGGCTGGCGCGCTCAAGCAGCTCAAACTGCCCGGAGAATGCCACGCTGGTCCCTGGTTTTAGCTGGACGTTTTCAGCAATCGCTTTTTTCAGATCGTTCACCACCGACACCATGTCGCGATCGCGGGCATCAATATAGATCCAACTGGTTGGCCGTGCGTTCTCCGTTTTCAACATCGACGGCCCCGAAACCACCTGCACATCCGCCACATCCGCTAGCGTGATTTGCTGTTTCATTGGCGTCAATATCGGCAGATTGCGTAGCGTTTCCGGGCTATCGCGATAGCTTTGTGGATAACGCAGATTAATCGGATAGCGGGCGATACCTTCAACCGTTTCACTTACCATGGCACCGCCTACCGCTGAGGTGATAAACAGTTGCACATCACCGACGGTCATCCCATAACGGGCGGCCTTTTCACGATGAATATCTACGCTAAGATAACGCCCGCCGACCAGACGTTCAGCCAATGCGGACGCCACACCAGGCACCGTTCTTGCGACTTCTTCGATTTGCTCTGCCGTGGCGTCAATATCCGACAACACGGTACCCGAAACTTTAATGCCGATAGGACTTTTAATCCCCGTAGAAAGCATATCGATACGGTTACGAATTGGCGGTACCCACAGATTCGCCAACCCCGGTAAACGAACGGTTTTGTCCAGTTCCTCAATGATTTTGTCCATCGTCATCCCCGGACGCCACTGATCCTGCGGCTTCAGTTGGATGGTGGTTTCCACCATTTCTAACGGTGCGGAGTCGGTCGCCGTTTCAGCTTTACCGGTTTTACCAAACACGCGCGCCACTTCAGGAACCGTCATGATGAGCTTATCGGTTTTTTGCAGCATATCTGCCGCCTGTGCTGCGGAAATTCCCGGTAAGGTTGAAGGCATATACAACAGATCGCCTTCGTTAATCTGCGGTAAAAATTCGCCCCCAACCTTATTCAGCGGGAAGATAACGGTCAGGATCGACAGCACCGCCACCAGCAGGGTCGTTTTCGGCCAGTGCAGCACTTTCAACAATAACGGATGGTAAATACGAATCAGGAAACGGTTAAGCGGGTTGCTGCTTTCCGCTGGGATCTTGCCACGGATCCAAAATCCCATCAGGATCGGGATCACCACAATGGCCAGAAACGCAGCACCTGCCATAGCGTAGGTTTTGGTAAATGCCAGCGGACCAAATAACCGTCCTTCCTGCCCTTCAAGCGTGAAGATGGGGATAAACGACAGTGTGATAATCAGTAAGCTAATGAACAGCGCCGGGCCGACTTCCACCGAGGCATTGGTGATGACTTTCCAGCGCGTGTCGTTATCCAGCTTTTCACCCGGATGCTGATGCCCCCACTCTTCCAGCCGCTTATGCGCGTTCTCAATCATAACGATTGCGGCATCAACCATCGCACCGACCGCGATGGCTATCCCCCCAAGCGACATAATGTTGGCGTTCAGTCCCTGGAAATGCATCACGATAAACGCGATACACAGTCCCAGTGGCAGAGAAATTATGGCCACCAGCGCTGAGCGGATATGCCACAGGAAAAGCGCGCATACCAGCGCCACAACGATAAACTCTTCCAGTAGCTTGTAGCTCAGGTTATCAATCGCGCGATCGATCAGTTGACTGCGATCGTATGTTGTAACTACTTCAACACCTTCCGGCAGACTGCTCTTCAGCGTTTCAAGTTTAGCCTTAACCGCAGAGATCACCTCGCGCGCATTTTTACCTGAGCGCAGGATGACTACGCCGCCTGCCACTTCGCCTTCGCCATTCAGCTCGGCGATCCCACGGCGCATTTCCGGCCCAATTTGTACGCGGGCAACATCACGCAGATAGACCGGAACGCCATCAGCGCCGGTTTTCAGTACGATATTATTGAAGTCATCAAGGGACTGCAGATACCCACTGGCGCGGACCATGTATTCCGCTTCGGCCATTTCGACAGATGAACCTCCGGCTTCCTGGTTTGAGGCATCCAGCGCCGATTTCACCTCACCCAGGCTGATGCCATATTGCGTCAGCTTCATCGGATCGATGACAACCTGGTACTCTTTAACCACACCGCCCACCGAGGCAACTTCCGCCACGTTAGGGATAGTTTTCAATTCATATTTTAAGAACCAGTCCTGCAGCGAACGTAATTCAGCAAGATCATGTTTACCGCTGCGATCCACCAGCGCATATTCAAATATCCAGCCGACCCCTGTCGCATCCGGTCCCATTTCAGCACTGACGCCTGCGGGTAATTTCCCCTGCACCTGGTTGAGATATTCCAGGACACGGGAGCGCGCCCAGTAAGGATCGGTACCGTCTTCAAAAATGACATACACGTAAGAGTCGCCAAACTGCGAGAAACCACGCACCGTTTTCGCTCCCGGCACCGATAGCATGGTGGTGGTCAGCGGATAGGTCACCTGATTTTCAACAATTTGCGGCGCTTGCCCCGGATAACTGGTTTTGATGATCACCTGCACATCAGAGAGATCGGGCAGCGCATCAACCGGCGTATTCACGATGGTCCAGGTGCCCCAGATGCTGAGAAACAGCGCCCCCATCATCACCAGGAAACGGTTTGCCACCGAGCGGCGAATAATCCATTCAATCATTTATCATGTCCTCAGTGTGAATGGCTCGCCTGGGCTGGCATCGCGGGTACAGCGTGTGTCCCGTTTGTCTGGGCACGCATACGATCCAGAGCGCCAGAAATATTCGCTTCGGAATCGATCAGAAACAGACCGCTGGACACCACGTTTTCACCTTCGCTCAGACCAGAGCGGATGGCCGTTAACCCCTGAGACTCATGGAATACGGCAACCTGCTTAGGTACAAATCGTCCTTCATTATCGACGGTGATAACCCGCTGTTCGGTACCGGTATCAATCAGTGCTTTAGACGGGATCAGCAGCATCGGTTCGCTTTGCGTTTTTAGTTGCAGATAGGCATTCATTCCCGGCTTCAGGGCCTCATCCGGGTTATCAACCTGCAGGCGAAGCTGGAGCGTGCGCGTCGTGGCATCCACACTCGGCAAAATACTCCATTTGCTAATGGTGAAGGGTTTACCCGGCCAGGCAGGCACGGTAATGGTGAATTGTGAGGCGTCTTTAATCAGCCAGGCGATAGATTCCGGGACTGAAGCACTGACCCATACCGGATCCATTCCCTGAATTTTCGCGACCACATTATCTTTTGAGATATTCATACCAGTACGTAAATCAAACGCGGTAATCACCCCATCAATAGGGGCCTTCAGGGTAAAGCGGGTCTGAATTTTACGCGTCGCTTTCAAGCGTTGAATGTCCGCCTCTGGCATTCCCGCCAGGCGTAATCTCTCCAGAATGCCTTCAACCTGCGTCGCACTGCCGCCCGTTTCCCGCAGCAATAAATATTCACTTTGTGCTTCTACCCAGTCCGGGATTGTCAGATCGATAAGCGGCGAGCCCTGCTTAATTTTGTCGCCCACGGTCAGCGGATAGACCTTCTCAATAAAACCTGCCGAACGCGCCTGAACAATGACAAATTGATATTCGTTATAACTGACGTTCGCCGGGAAAGTTTGTGCATATTGCAATGGCCCACGGCGCACGGGTTCGGTTTTTAGCCCCAGATTCTGGGTCTGCGTCGGGTCAATACGCACACCCGGTGCGGATGTACTCGCTGTCTCTTCATCGGCATATTTCGGGATCAGATCCATATCCATAAACGGTGATTTACCCGGTTTATCAAACCGCGTGTTGGGATACATGGGGTCGTACCAGAATAAAACTTTACGCTCTTCTTTTTTTTGAGCAGCGCCGGTATCGGCCGATACTTTTGCGGATGAATAATAGGTATACACACCGACAGAAATAATTCCGCCGACAATCATGCTGCCGAGAATAAGCGCGGTATTTTTAATATTTAAAGACGCCATAGTGATTTCCATTGCGCGATAGTCTCGCCCGTGTTCAGGAAAACCCGGGCAAGAATAAAAGAGACCAGCGAGATCCGTTATTTACTGATGTGAATATCGCGTAAGACAGAGAGATTTCCCTGCTGAACAAACGTAAATGCAACTTTATCACCTGGCTGAATATCGTCGGCCTTGGTATCAGATACCAGCGTGAAACGCATCGTCATTGCCGGCCAGTTCACTGCGGGAATAGGTTCATGTTTAATCGTGACTTTTTTGCTATCCATATCAATAGATTCAATCACGCCTGTCGCACTAATCACTTGCTCCTGCTGGGCCGCAGGCGCCATATTCATCATCTCGCCATGCTGATGTTCATTGGCCTGAGCGTTAAACATGACGACAGATAACACAGTAAACAAAGCGGCTTTAGCGGTAGTTTTCATAATATACTCCTGAGAATTTAAGATTAAAGATCATTCAACCCAGCCACCGCCTAAGGCAGCAAACAGCTTAATTTCATTAACCTGTTGGGCATAGTTAAGGTCGAGTAGCGATTGCTGTGTAGTGAATAAAGAACGCTCGGCGTCCAGTACTTCGATATAACTAACAGCACCATTTTGATAGAGTGCACGAGCACGTTGCAGCGTGATTTGTAATGAGTCCAGATAACGCTGTTGACCGGTAATTTGATCGGCAAGGCTTTGACGCAGCACCAGCGCATCCGCAACTTCTTTAAATGCGTTCTGAATTTTCTGCTCATAATTCACCACCGATTGCTGCTGGCGGATTTCTGCTAAATCGAGATTTGACTGATTACGTCCAGCGTTAAAGATCGGAATGTCTATTTTCGGGACAAAATTCCACATACCGCTGGCCGCATTAAAGAGGCTGGAGAGATCGCCACTGCTGCTGGATACAGAGCTGGTCAGCGTAATCGATGGGAAAAATGCCGCTCGTGCAGCGCCAATATTGGCGTTCGCCGCCAGCAATCCATGTTCGGCTTCCATAATATCCGGACGCTGCAATAATATTTGCGATGGGAGTGCGGGAGGCAGTGTCACAGGTTTTATATCACCGCGACTGCGCACGCGGTCATCCGGTAATTTCCCGTACGTCCCCAACAATAGTTGCAGTGCGTTGTTCGCCTGCGCCAGTTCGCCCTGGCGTTTGGCAATATCGCTGCGCGTGCTTTCAATCACGCCGCGAGCCTGTTCCAGTGCCAGCACGTTCGTACTGCCGGTCATCAACTGCTTCTCGACGAACGCATAAGAGCGCTGGTAGTTTTGCAACGTTTCTTCGGCAATTTGCAGTTGCGCATAAGCCAGACGCTGGTTGAAATAACTTTGCGCCACGTTAGAAATTAATGAGATATGCACCATTCGACGCGCCTCTTCACTGGCGAAAAAATTCTGCCGATCGGCTTCACTCATATTTTTCAGTCGTCCAAAGAAATCCAGATCGAAACTGAGATTCAGTCCCGCTTCAAATTCCCGGTTGGTGCTGCTATCGCCTTTTAATTTCCCACTATAGGTACCGCTGGAACCGGCGTTAAGCTGCGGGTAACGATCGGCATCCGTCACACCATATTGCGCTTTCGCTTCCTGAACCTTCAGTACCGCCATGCGTAAATCACGGTTATTGACCAGCGCCTCACCAATCAACGCCTTCACCTGGGAGTCAACAAAAAAGGTACGCCAGCCTGTATCCTGATATCCCATCGGGGCCGAAACCAGCGTGTTCTGACTTAAGGAGAATTGCTGCGGAACCGGCAATGCAGGACGCTGATAGTCCGGTGCCAACGAGCAGCCGGCCAGAACAAAAATAGCGCTGAGGGTAAGAAGCTTAAATTTGTACATAGTTCTTCTCGTCCAGACCGGACTGATAACCATAAAAGATGTGTGAATTTATACCTGAATGACTCTGTTTAACCGGTGACAGGAAAATGACAAAACTGTCATTTTCCCAATAACCGATTGCTATCCGATCCGCCTTCTCTAGAATTGAAAATCCGCACAGCCAGTGCGTGATGGAGAATGTCATGAAGATTTTGATTGTCGAAGATGAAAAAAAAACCGGTGAATACCTAACGAAAGGCCTGACGGAAGCGGGTTTTGTTGTGGATTTGGCGGACAACGGTCTGAACGGATATCACCTGGCGATGACCGGTGATTATGACCTGCTCATTCTCGACATCATGCTGCCCGATGTAAACGGCTGGGATATCGTGCGAATGCTGCGCACCGCCAACAAAGGCATGCCCATTCTGCTTCTCACCGCACTGGGTACCATTGAGCATCGGGTCAAAGGTCTGGAGCTGGGAGCTGATGATTATTTGGTTAAACCGTTTGCCTTTGCGGAATTGCTGGCGCGGGTCAGAACACTGCTGCGACGGGGGGCCGCAGTCATTGTCGAAAGTCAGTTTCAGGTCGCGGATTTAATGGTCGATCTGGTCAGCAGAAAAGTCACCCGCAACGGCACACGCATCACCCTGACCAGTAAAGAGTTTACGCTGCTTGAATTTTTCCTGCGTCATCAGGGAGAGGTGTTGCCGCGTTCACTGATTGCCTCTCAGGTCTGGGATATGAATTTTGACAGCGACACTAACGCGATTGACGTCGCCGTGAAGCGTCTGCGGGCCAAAATCGATAATGACTTTGAGCCAAAACTGATTCAGACCGTACGTGGTGTAGGGTATATGCTTGAGGTGCCGGATGGTCACTAAACGATTACAGCGCCCTTTTTCGCTGGCAACACGGTTAACCTTTTTTATCAGTCTGGCGACAATCGCCTCATTTTTCGCTTTCGCATGGATAATGATCCACTCGGTGAAAGTCCATTTCGCAGAGCAGGATATCAATGATTTAAAAGAGATCAGCGCGACGCTGGAGCGTATTATTAACCACCCGAACGAACCAGAATCACGTCGGCTGGAAACATTAAAAAACGTAGTTTCGGGCTATTCTAATGTCATTATTTCTCTGGAAGATGCCAATCAGAGGGCCATTTTCCATTCACCTAATGCGCCGGACCTTCGTCAGTTTATCGCCACGGCAACGCCGGATAAAAATGCCCATACCCGGAATGTCTTTTTAATTTCCGGCCCAACGCTGCAAACATCAGAACATGCGCACGGTAAAAATGCGTCCTCCAACTGGCGAATGATTCGTTTACCCATTGGGCAGTTGCCAGACGGGAAACCGGCCTATACGTTGTTTATGGCATTATCGATCGATTTTCATCTGCACTACATTAACGATCTGAAAAACAAGCTGATCATGACAGCATCGTTAATTAGCATGATGATTGTTTTTATCGTGTTGTTCGCCGTCTATAAAGGTCATGAACCTATCCGTAATGTCAGTCGGCGCATCCAAAATATCACTTCTAAAGATCTCGATGTTCGCCTGGACCCGCAGGCCGTGCCGATTGAGCTTGAGCAACTGGTTGAGTCGTTTAATCACATGATCGAACGAATTGAAGATGTGTTTAAACGCCAATCCAATTTTTCTGCAGATATTGCTCACGAGATCCGCACGCCAATCACCAACCTGGTCACGCAAACAGAAATTGCCCTCAGCCATCCCCGCAGCACGAAAGAGCTGGAAGATGTGCTCTACTCTAATCTCGAAGAGTTTGGCCGCATGTCGAAGATGGTGAGTGATATGTTGTTTCTGGCACAGGCAGACAATAATCAGCTGATCCCGGAAAAAACAGCGCTGAATCTTGCGGATGAAGTCAGTAAAGTGTTCGACTTTTTCGAAGCCTGGGCGGAAGAACGCGAAGTCAGCCTGCGCTTTGAAGGTCGGGCATGCTGGGTTTCTGGCGACCCGTTAATGTTACGCCGGGCAATGAGCAACCTGCTCTCTAACGCGATGCGCTATACGCCAAAAGGCGAGTCTGTCACCGTGCAAGTGAAAGAGGCTGATGATCTCGTGCGTATTATTGTGGAAAATCCCGGTACGCCAATAGCCGCGGAACGTCTGCCACGACTCTTTGACCGGTTTTATCGCGTCGATCCCTCACGACAGCGTAAAGGCGAAGGTAGCGGTATTGGCCTGGCGATAGTGAAATCGATTGTGATTGCCCACCAGGGCAAGGTCTCCGTAACGTCCGACGCTCGCGCTACCCGCTTTATTCTGACATTGCCCAAATATGCCGCTTAATTATTATTGGTGGCGCTAATGCGCCATCGATTAAACCTCATATTAATATTATTATTCTCTGACATAATCGTCATAATCCTGTCACCCCACTGACAGCCCCTGCTGATTATAATTCTCCTGTAAACCGACACTGGAGAAATATGATGAATAAGATATCTTCCTTTTTAGCTATCGCTTTTTTTATCTCAGCTGGCGTTAATGCGGCAGAAACATCCACAATGCATCAGCAGGCAGCTATGGCTCACGATATGATGAATAACAGCGATGCACCTGCTCATCAGCAAATGGCACAAACACATGAAGCACAGGTGCAAAATAGCCAATCAACACGGGCTAGTGCACCGCCTTTTTCACGCATGAATGAACATGAGAAAGCGATGGTTGTTCATCAGTCAATGAATAACAGTCATTCCTATTCACATGAACTGCAGGCGGAAAAACATCGCGAACAGGCAGCAACGCAAGGGTAGTCCATCATCCCCTTCAAACCACGCGCGCGGGCTTATATAGCAACACAGCCTGTGCGCTTTCTCTTGGTTAATGTCAATATTAGTATTCCATTAAATCCCCAGACAAGACGTTAAATAATATAAACAGTGCAATAAAATTGTTTTAGACCCGTAAACAACGCTCACATAACACCGTAAATATTAATATCAACATTCCTCCCCGATTAAAATTTAGGAATCTCCCTGGTATTCGTCATTACTATTTAATGGGAGACTGCTGTCGTCGTATACATGACAAAATAGATTTTCATTTCTATATATAAATTTAATGATGATAGCGAGTAACAAAATGAATAAACGTCTGCTGGCCATTTTCGTCCTCGGCCTGACAACTGCCACAACAGCATGTGCAATCACCCCTGCAATGCAGAAAAAATATGAACGTTCAGGCTGTACGCAGATAAGTGAACTCAACGGTTGCGATGTCAATAAATCTTATCAGTGGAACCGCGATCATGGTTTTATCGAGAACGATCAAAGCCAGCAAAATCGCCATCATCGTCATGCTGAAGATCAGCAAAATACCCGCAATCAAGATAATCATGATAATGCCGGTATTGATGGCAAATTCACCGGTAATTATGTTGCCGAATTTGAGAATGGCCAACGAAGCGTTGATATTCACGTTGAAGACTCTGGCGTCTACGTAAATGGTCATGAAGTGCGTGACGTGAATACCTATAAAGATACGATGACCTTCCGCGTGGGATATGCCACTTATACCCTTAAAACGAATGGTCGCGGTAGCTGGAACAATCCTGACGCCGGGAATGCTGGCAAAATTGTGCGTGAATAATGGGTAACGTCACAATGAAAAAGCTGATATCCGCGGGGATTATTATGGCCAGCCTGTCGGGTTGTGCGGAACATCCTTATCTTTCGGCTGCAGCCGTAGGGGTAGGTGCTGCGGCGGTTGCCACGGCAATCGCCAACCACAAAAACCGCGAATCTAACCGCGATAAAGAGCATGAACGCCAGGAGCGCGAGCAAAGGGAAAATCAGCATGCATGGCGGCATAATCACCATCACCATGATGATGACGGCCACGACTATCATCGTTGAGCCGTCCCAAAGAGCGCTGAGATCACAGCGCTCTGACATTCCGTGCGTTACAGTATGTCGCTTTAACGCTGGAGTCAGGCATGGCTTTAACCCTTACGGTATTGCTTGAAAACAGGCGCGCCCGCGGTGCAGAAAAAGCCCTACGGGCAAAACCTGGATTAAGTCTGTTAGTTCAGGATGAAACCACCACAATATTATTCGATACCGGGCCTGATGACAGTTTTAGGCACAATGCTGCATTGATGGGCGTAGACCTGTCTCAGTTGACCGCTGTCGTGCTCTCACATGGTCACTATGATCACTGTGGCGGCGTCCCGTGGCTTCCCGATAGCAGCCGCGTCATCTGTCATCCACGCATTGCCTGCGAACGTTACGCAGCGTTCACCCTTGCAGGGTATACCCGTAAAATCAAGAAATTATCACGCGAGAATGATTACTCTCGCCTGCAGATGGCATACTCCCGTGAGCCTTTGCCCCTTAGCGAACGCTTTCTGTGGTCAGGAGAAATATCCGTGTCCGCACCGCAGGCCTACGGTGTCATCAATGAGCATCCTCCCCAACAGGACTACATCACTGACGAAGGGGTATTGATCTACAAATCAGACCGCGGATTAGTCATCATTACCGGCTGCGGACACCGGGGTATTGCCAATATCGTCGCTCACAGCCAGCGAATCACGGGCATCAGCAAAATTCATGCCCTGGTCGGTGGCTTCCATTTACGCTGCGCATCGCCCTATACGTTATGGCAAACCCGACGGTTTATTAAACAACAACAGCCAGAAAAACTTCTCGGCTGCCACTGCACCGGCGCATGGGGACGTTTGTGGTTGCCGGGACAAGAAGCCCCCGCGACAGGGGATGTTATTGTGCTGGACGAATAATAATCACCATTGTGGTTGTTGTATCTCCATCACATAACATTCATGAATATCAAAATGCACGCACAACCTTGATCTGGTCACTTATTATACAGAAATAAAGTTCGCTACACTCAGGACAGAGGTAAACAAACAGGAGGTAGTGAATATGTATCGCTCTATTCTGGTGCCCATTGATATCTCTGAAGCCGATTTAACTCGCCATGTTATTCCGCAGGTTGAAGCGCATGCAAAAACCGCTAAAGTCCATTTTTTAGCGGTCATTCCTACCGTTCCGTTCTACGCATCACTCGGGCTTGCCTACTCCAACGAGTTCCCGGACAGAAGTGGTATACAAGCGAAAGCCACCGAAAAGCTCGACGACATTGTTAAGCAATTCAATATCCCCGCCGGCAGAACTCAGACCCATGTGGTTTATGGCCCACCGAAAGATCAGATCCTTAAACTGGCAGATGCCGTGGACGCCGAATTGATCGTCATTGCATCCCATAAGCCGGGGTTCAGCACCTATCTGTTGGGGTCAACCGCCGCAGCTGTAGTACGTCATGCCAAATGCCCCGTGCTTGTTGTGCGGTGATATTGGTTAGAAAAACAGGAAAACGGGAGCGAGCAGGCTCCCGTTTTTATATCCCCAAAACGCTCCCACTGGATTCGATACCCTCCACGGCATCACCACCAAGTTGCACTGCCATTTTTCTGAATCCCTCAAATTACCGTTATAGATACCGCCAGCAGCCTGCACGTGCAATATTGGGGGTACTCCAGTTCCAGAAATTCAATCTTCGTCAAAATCCCTCCCTCGTAATTTCCCCACCTTCATCCGCATCGTCTGCGGCATCTGATCTTCATTGTCATCCCTGAGCCCGAGCATAATGTTATAACCCGAAAAGAGATCAGGGTCGCCAAGCCTCGGACGTGGCAGCAGGTGGACCGGGATAGTCAGGTGCAGGCTGGCATCGTAATCACATCCCAGGTACGTCTTCAGCAGCGCAAACACATCCCTGCGCAGCTGGCCCCGTGGCATCCACCCTTTCACCTCATCGGCATCCTCGGTACTCATTTCAATGCGCATGCAGTAGTTTGCATCTTCAACTTCATCCCCCAGAATCGGGCGTTCACCCAGCGTCATCCCCCCGTGAACCGACATTCGTGCTCTTTCTGCGACCGGCATCCAGACCGGATGATGCGGGATGACCTTCACCTGTGTATTCGGAGCCTGGCTGCGGATCACTGCGGCCACACCTTCAGTCGTGTGGGTTGGGTGCAGCAACGGCTGAATAATTGCCAGCAGGCGTGAAGCAGGCAGTTCCCGGCTGTGGGTAATGCCGGTCAGCGCCATCAGGCTACGGGAGAACTTATCCGTGCCGCCGTCTTCAAACGTTGCGGGGTAGCTGTATTTTTTCCAGATACGGTAAAACTGCGTCATCAGCCGGTGATTGAAGATATCGAGGAACGCGGCCATTGCATCAGCCCCTTCCCGCCCCTGGTTTATATCGTCAATGTAGGCAGTCGGCAGCGGCGAATCCACACCGTACAATCCCAGAAATTTTGTTCTGACGGTCGGCGGGGCATCCGGGTTATCCGGGTCGATTTCAGTACGCTTCAGCTCGCCGGATGGAAAACCTAAATGGGGATCGGGCCTGAAGCGCACCGGGTCACTGTCAGGATAAAAACCTGTACCCAGCGAATTCCCTCCAGCCTTCTCCAGTAGCTGACAGAAGCGGTAAAAATTGAACCGGGCAGTCTGATCGTTACCGTCGCTGTCGAGCCAGAATGGCGGCAACGTTTTCTTATCTTCAGCGTCGTTCACATCAGCACCCTGTCAATCCGGTGCTCCGGCCACGCCCACTCCGTGCCGGATTCGGTGAGTACCACCGTCAACTGCGTAAAGCGAATAACGCTGGCGTACTGTGTGAAGAACTGCTCCAGTATTTCGCAGAATAATCGCGCATCACCCACACCACTGAACTGCGTTTCATCCAGCCCGACGCGAATGCGTACTCCGTGCCAGCTACGGGAAGAATTGTACGCCTGCTGATAGCTGACCTCCCGGATACCCTCAATCCGGCGACAGTTGTTCTCATCTTCCGTCCAGTTAAACAACTGCAATACCGCCCGCAGATTTTCGGCATCACTTATCATCTGGCTCAGGGCGCGGGGATGCAGCTGTGCCATGATATGCCACTGGTGCAGCTGCGATAACGGCGGGTAACACGGCATCGAGGGCGCATGCCGGGTCTGGCAGCGCAGCGTCTGATTGCCGGTCGTGGTTACGCCATCAAAGACCGCAGCATCAAGCGTCATGCGCGGGTAGTTGCCGTTGGTACAGGTGATATTCATAAACAGCGTGGCATTTTCTTCATGAAGATCCTGCTCACCGGACGTACCGCCCAGCATCAGCAACGTATCATGCAGACCACTGACTCCGCGCCAGATGCGGGTATGAAAGTACCGTTCCGGCCAGCTCTCCTTACGCTGCAACATCCCGCCCTTGTGCCGGAATTGCCGATACGGCACATACTGGCGCTTGTCCAGCGTCTCACTCGCAGCCACCTTATCCACGCTGTAAATTTCAGTGTGATGATCGCGAAGCCGGTGTGGCCGCAGCCGGTAATCCAGCTGTGCGGGTTCCACCTTCAGGGGTTCAGCGTTGAGCGAAAACAGATTGATGAGCGGTACACAGTGGATACGCAGAATATCTTCCGGCACGGGAATATCCCGGTTCAGTGGCTTGCTCAGATGAAGTTCCAGCTCAAAATGCTGACAGTCTTCCCCGAGCGGCAGCGTTTCAAGGCCTGTCAGGGTAAAGAACGCAAACCGGGCCGGGAAGCTGAAGTATTCCAGCAACGGGCGAACTTCACCGCACAGCGCCGGGCTGTCGCTCTCCGGCCAGACTGACGACCAGTTTTGCTGCCAGCGCGACGACAGTTTGCCGCGAAACGGTTGTGGGTCGAGATTGCCGGTCTGCGGCAGGCGCACCGTGATATGTGAGACATGATGAGTCAGCGCCAGATACAGCATCGACTGTAAGGGCCGATCACCATGAATATAGAGTGGGATCTGGCTCAAATCCGTCTGCGACGGGTCGGCGTACTGGCTGAATGAAAACTGCAGCGTCAGCACCTGATGACCGTCAGTGTGAAACTGTCGTCGGACGTTGTGCAGCTCTAGGGGATGCAGTACCAGTTCATCGGTCGTGCGGTACGGGCAGCGCAGGCCGGTATCATCCATTGGCCGGGTCAGCAGTGTCGTGCCTGCGGGGATCATCACATCCCTGACCTGCGCAACCATTTCCGGAGTCAGCTCGACCACGGCCATTGAGGGCTGTGTCCGGTTGGCTATCGGCAGCAGATGGCCCAGCAACGGCTCCGTCAGCTCTGGGATATCGTCATCCAGTTTACGGCGCAGCTGTGCCATCATCAGCGAGAAGCCCTGGAACAGCTGCTCTACGGCATCATCAGCTTTATGAGACTGTCGGTCGATACCCAGCCGCCGACCGGCCTCCGGGTATTGTTCAGCAAACTCACGCGCCGCCACCTTCAGCCAGCGCATTTCGCTGTCGAAATATTTCAGAAAGTCATGGTCATTCATAGGCTGGTTAATCCACCAACGTAAAAGACTGGTAAAGGACTGTGCACAGTGAGGCGACCCACAGCGCCATTAGCGAGAACATGGCCCGGTAAAAAAGGTTTCTCGCCCCACGCCAACGTTCAGCCAGCGTACGAGTGTTACCCGTCTTTTTGGCCCACAAATTCGCCATCCCGTTATCAAATTCAGCGAGATCGCTTTCACTCTCAATGAGCTGAAAAAGCCGTTCATCCAGCCATATACGCCAACAGTAATAATGGGTCAGCAAAAAGAGTCCCATCAGCAACACGCAATCGAGTGAAAACAACAGGTTAAAGATCAGCACCAAAGGTGGCAGCGTCAGCGCAGCAAAGTAGCGCCAGCTCGACAGATGAATGTGCATGATTTTGTTGGTCATAGTGATATCTGACATTGCAGCTCCTTGCTGAACGTTTCCAGAAACTGAAGATGGGCGGGCGTAAGCACAACCTGAGGGCGCTGGGATTTGATTAACGCTACAGCCTGCGATACAGATTCGGCATGGCCTTCACTCAACAGCCATGCCGCTACAACTGTTGCACTACGGGATAAACCTAAAGCGCAGCACACAAGCACACTTTCATGTCCTTGCTGCAGCTGACTGAGCCTCATCACGGACTGGCGGATATCCCGTACGTCCGGCACCACCAAATCCATCAACGGGTAAGCTTCCCAGTGATCTGCTTTGCGGCGGCCCCTATGAAATTCAGCCGTCAGATCGAAAACGGCGGCCTGCACCATGGTTCTATCCGGAAAGCGACCCAATGCCACGCCATCATAAACAACGTTGCTCAGAGATATCCGTCGGGAAAACCATTTTTTTGAAAGCCATGCTCCAGCTAAATAAGGGAACAACAGCCAGCGGGCAGAAAGGGATAAATCGCCGTGATTATTTTTCTGAAACACCGACACCCCGAGCCCGGCATAGCCCGCCGCCACCATCAATAATGCCTCTGCAAACCACAGCAAAATGAAGCCGTGGGGGATCCACAATCCCACCAATAAAAACACTATTCCAACAGCACCATATTTCGCTGCGAGCCGTGCGCCGTGCGCTGATGGGCGCTTCCACCGCCAGTGGCCTTCAACCGGAATGGCATAGCTAACCACCACGCCGACCACAAACCCGCTAACGACATCGATGAAATGGTGCTGCCAGGTGGTAAGCACAGATACCGCTATCAGCAAAAACCACGCACCGGAAAGCAGCCTTGCGCCCTTCCCCAGATGCTGGCGAAAACGCAGCCACAGCAGCCATGTCAGGATGATATGCAGCGACGGAGCCTGGTTATAAGGCAAGTCAAACTGTTCGAGCTGTTGAAAAAGCCAGCCAAACATCCCCTGCGTTTCCGGGCGAATGAAGGTGAATTTCAGCGGGAAAAGGAGAAAACCGACACAGGCAATCAGCGATGCGGCGAACAGCCGACAGCCGTGGCGGGTCAGCTCCTGCTTTGTAGTACATATAAACAGCGAAATGCCATACAGCAGGTCAATGCTCCAGTAGGGCACGATGGTCCAGGGCATAAACGGGATAGCATGTTCCCATCCAAGGACCATGCTTCCCACATCATGACGTGTGGCGGTGAACTGATTCACCTGCCCATAGCTGAGGAAAAACAGCGGTCCCAACAGCACCAGCCAGCACTGCCCCTGTTTCCAGAGGCTGACCTTGTTCTGCATGAGCGTGGACTCAGCCATGCTGCTTTCTCACGGCCAGCGAGACGGTGAAAATACCAAACTCATCAATCACCTGGTGGCATTTCTCGAAACCCGCCAGCTCCACCAGCGTGTCCATCTCTTTTTGGGTACGCACTCGCATCATCCACGGAATGCCGTTCTGATGGCTGGTTAAGGTATAAGCAATGGTTTTCAACTGCGGGTGCCACGGTTGTCCGGTGTAGACCAGTACGCCGCCAGTTGGTATTGCCGCCGCCAGCCCGGCAAGCGAATCTTTGATTAAGGCGTTATCCGGGAAGAGTTCATACAGCCCGGAAACAATCCCCAAAGTGGGAGCGGGATCGAGCGTAGCGAGAGAGTCATAGTCAAAGGCATTGCCCTTTTTGAACTGAGCAACGTGACTTAACCCGCGTTCTTCAATCATGGCCTGGCCCTTTTCGACATTCAGGTCGCTGTAATCACGCAGCAGGATGCTTTCGATATCCTGATGTTTTTCCAGCGCGTCGAGCACATAGCGCCCGTGTCCGGCGGCGATATCCACCACATGAACTGGCATACCACTCTCTTTCAGCCGGGCGACAGCCTGCTCTATGACCTGCTGAATATTGACTTTTCGTACCCGGATCCCCTGCCAGCCAATACTGCTCAGGTAGTGTCGGTCAATCATGCGCCCCAGAATACCTGTGCCTTCCGGGTAGTTACGGTACACATAATCCAGCGTACTACCGGAATCAAAGCCCGTCTCGTAGCCCAGACGCATCCCTTTTGACAGTCTGCCGATTGTTTTCATGCCATAGCTCATTGAGGAATAGAACATCCCCTCCAGCGAGCGTGCTTTTGGCGGTGCCTGCAGTTCGCGGTACGCGTCGGCGCTCGGGCTCCACTGGTCTTCATGGCTGTAATCGAAGGTGTAAGGTTTTGCCGCATACAGTTTGTCGATAAAGGTTTTCATTTTATCGAAGGCCATAGCCCTGTCTTTTTCACCCAGCGTATCGTGATAGAAACCGGGCAAAATATGCTGCTCTTTGATAGTGCTGCGCAGACCGGCGTAGAACTGTTTTTGTGGTTTTGCGTGCACCACAAAATCATCGCCAGAGATAAGCAATTGAGTTGGCAATGTAATAGCGGCAGAGTCGGACACAATGCGCTCAGCCGTTTTGTAGAGATCGAGAAGAATGTTCACCGCGATTGCCCGCGTGATGAGTTTATCCTGCTCAAAACTGGCAACACGCTCCGGATCGTGGGTAAGGAATTTCCCTTTCACGTAGGAGTTGACGTAGAACAGGCCACGGATCCGCTGCATCAACCCAAGGCCCGTTCGGGCGAACGGCACATACAGTTTGACCTTAAAGGCCGGAGAAGCCAGCACCATCCCCCGAATTTTCGGCGCATAGTCGTGAGCCCAGGTAGAGACCAGTACCGCCCCCACGCTCTGCGCAATCACTACGATATCCTCAAGGCTGACCTGCGCGTCCTTCGCCACAAAACGAACAAACTCATCCACGTCCAGAACAGAGCGAGCCAGGCTCGGGCTGTAACCACGATCGCCCGGCGATTGACCGTGACCGCGAGCATCCCAGGCGTAAAAATGCGTATCGGGCATATCTAGCTCATCGACAATGTGCTGCAGACGCCCGGAATGTTCATGCCCGCGGTGAAACAGCACGATCACTTTCTTACCGTTGCCTTCCGTTGCAGGCCAGTGGCGAAAATAAAGCGACTCACCATCGCTGGTTGCAAATGTATTTTCCTGAAATATACGCGCGTCCTGACTCATGTAATTTTCCTTGTCGCCTGCTGTTGTAATGTGACGAAACGAGTGAATAACGATAGTTTAAAAGTGGCTTTATCCGCGTCGTAAAACAGCGGTTCGTCGATGAAGATGTCGATAAAAAATGGCACGGGGATTTTCTGCCCTTTGCCCATCGAACGATCCAGGCCATGCATGTAGACGGGTATAATCGGCACCTCAGGGCACTGCTGGCTTAAATGCCAGATGCCGGATTTGATCTCTGCGAATTTCCCCGGCTCGCCGCGCGTGCCTTCAGGGAAAATAATCACAATTTTCTTTGCTGCCAGTGCATCGACGCAAGCCTGCAGCGGATTGGCCTGATGGGTTCCACGATAAACAGGAATGATGCCGATGACCTTCAGTGCAAACCAGCCAATCACTTTGTTTCGCAGGAAATAATCTGCCGCCGCCACGGGCTGCACGTTCACCAGCGTTGAAAGTGGAAACAGCGTGAACAGCGTCAGCACATCCAGATGGCTGTTGTGGTTCGCCACGATAATCGCCGGGCCTTCCACAGGCAGCTTTTTGCGGCCTGACACGCGAACGCCCAGCCATATCCAGACCACGGGGTACGCAATACACAACGTAAAGATCCAGCGCAGAAAACGGTTCATCTGCGCCCCTTATACATAGAAGTAGTGATAGAAGTGGAAGAACAGCGGCGCGGTGTAAATCAGCGAATCCAGACGGTCAAGGATGCCACCGTGCCCCGGGAGCAATTTACCGGAGTCTTTCACACCAAAATCACGCTTGATGGCCGACATCACCACATCGCCGCAGAACCCGCTCAGGCCGATAATTACCCCGGCACCCAGCGAGTGGATCCCGTTCATCGGTGTCAGCAGCGGGCCGAAAATGGCCGCCAGCAGCGTGGTGGTCAGCACGCCGCCCAGCAATCCGGCCAGCGTTTTATTCGGGCTAACCTTCGGCGTGACCTTGATTTTGCCCAATGATTTTCCCCACAGATATTGCGCAATATCGTTAAGCTCAGTGGTCGCGACCAGGAATATAACCAGCAGTGCGCCCGCTTTGATATCCACGCCTGGCAACATCATCAGGAACGCGACGTGGCTTAAAGCAAAGACCGTTGTCATCATGCCCCAGTGCATGACGGATGCAGAGTGTAAGAACCCTTTAGTATCGCCAACGAGCACCATGCGAGCAGGCAGGAATAAGAAAATGTAAATCGGGATGAATATAATGAACATGCCGTACCACGACATCCCCACCCAGATATATTGCAGCGGGATCGCGGCATACATCCACAGCAACGGCACTCTGTCAGAACGGCGTGTCGGGGCCAGCGTCAGATATTCCTTCAGTGACAGGAAGCTGAGAAATCCGAAGAAGGTGAGTGCCAGCCCTTTGGGCGAAAGCATCGCCAGCGAAAATAAGCCAACGATGACCCACCAGCTGTTGATCCGCTGCTGGAGTTCCAGCCAGTCACGCTGTGGGCGGCACTTTTTTAAGACGAATATGATGGCGGTCGCCAGTACTAAAACGCTGAAGATCCCACCAAGGCAGTAATACAACGTGTGCAAGGAATCAGGCATTGGTGACCTCCAGCGCACTGCGACAGCGGTTGATTGAGGTCCGGGCCAGCAGCACAGCCGAGATACCAAAGACAATATTGGCGACGATGATGTACTGCGGCCAAAGCGCGATAAACAGACCCAAAGCCCCCAGAACAAAGGCACGGTCACTTTTACCCATCGGGCCACGATAATTTCGGCTGCCCGTCAGGGTCTGGGCAGTGATGCCGCAAAACTCTGTCAGCCACGACAGCAGTACCACCAGCACAACCAACCACGGAGTAACTCCGGTCAAAAAAGCAAACGCGAGATAGAGTGCAGCATCAGCGATAATGTCGCCTACCTCATTGAGAATGGCCCCAAGCCTGGACTGCTGGTTAAATTCCCGCGCTAACATTCCGTCGATAGCATTCAGCGCCATACGGAAAAATAAGAAGATCGGCAATGAGATAAAAAACAGCGGTTTCGGGAAACTCATCAGTACGCTGCCGAGCAGAACCGAGGCCAGCATTGCCAATAGTGTTACCTGGTTTGCCGTCGCACCTATGGCATGCAGCCTGACGACGGTGGGTCGAAGTAAATTCTGAAACTTAGGTTTGATGTCATACAGCGTCACGTTATGGCTCCTGCCTTGTGTTTGACGGATTTCTATCTCAATGGTCGTAAAACAGGGTGTTATCCCTTACTTCAATGACGCGCGGCTCATCCGGGTCAAATGAGTCGCGGCTCAACACCTGCTTCCAGGTGCCACGGGTTCTGTCCGGCTTGCGGAACAGCCCGACGACAGCAACAAATTGCGCCTTCTCATCCATCGGAATATCAAGATTCAACGTCTGACCGGGATAAACACTTATCTGGCGTTGAGCAACGAGTGAATCTTTCAGCACCACATCCGGTTGTGTCAGCAGGTCGGTATATTCGGTGTTATCAAAAGTCTTGCGATCACTGAGTTGCAGAACGCGGATACGCAGCGGCATCGCCTGCTGCGCGTCATCCGCGTTTATGGCACTTCGGGCGGCAAAGGTGAGGTGCAGCGTCTCCACCTGGCGATAAAAAATCGCTTTCGCCACGCTCTCTGTACCCTGCTTCGTTTTCTGGTACAGGCCACAGCTGCTCAGCAGTAACAATGGCAGGCATAACCACAAAATACGGGATGGCCGGATGTTCATTGTTCACCTCCAGTACGGGTTCCCGCAGCGGCAGGACCACCGGATGAGAAAATCTGTGAGGGCAACACAAACCCGCGCAAATCAAGCAGTGACAGCGGCCCTTTCCCCAGCTCAGTACGTAGCTGGTAGTTCAGTGCCGCGCCGTCCGGCGTTATCCAGGCCACGCGGTACAGGTTGTCACCCAGACTCGTTACCAACGCTTTGTCCAGCAGACGAATAAAGCCCCAGCTACCCAGCTCATCCGAATAGAGGCGCGCGCCGGTTTTCACCGTGCGCCAGGTGAGCGTGGTCTGCGGTTGCCAGCGATTGTCCGGCCAGGTCAGGGTTTGCCAGCTTTCTTCCTGGTTGAAATACTGGAGTTTCTGTCTGTCCAGCGTCAGATCAGACTCCACCACATCACGGGAAGGTTTTGCCATCAGCTGAAAATGCAGCTCCACGTCGCCATGTGCAAAGGCCACATTTGCCACGCGGGTCAGGCGGTTTAGCGCATCGAGAAACGCCGGGTTAAAGGTCAGCCCCTGACTGTTCATCGCATCCGGCACCCACTTATCACCCTCAAGTCGCAGCAGGCCACCCAGGCGGGTCTGGATAAACTGCGTAATACGCCCGGTGTCAGAGCGCATAAACTGCGCCAGTTCGGGCAGTGAAGCCTCACTCTGACGGTCGGTAAACGGATAACGGTCTGCGAACGACGCGTTCCACGGGGTCACGATATCGCTTTGCCACTGGCTGTTGAGGCTCGCTGAGGTCGGGGAAAGCACCTGTTCCCAGGCCTGGATCATCGGCTGAACAAAAACAGTCTGGCCGAAACCGCTCCACTCCTGACCAAGACTCGCGGCAATCAGACTGCCGTAGTCGCGGGTGTCGGTGAGATCGACCGCCTTACCCTGAAACACGGTCAGCGCCAGCGACTGCATCATCGCCTGCGGATCGGGCGCGTTCGTCACCTGCTGAAGGCGCAGGCGAACACGGGTGATGCGGGTCAGGAAGGTTTGCAGGCTCAGGCTGTTCTGTGAAGCATTGCCGCCCGTCAGCGACAGTAACGGGCCAAAGGTTGCATCAAGTGGGCCGTGCGCCTCATTCCCGGCCTGCTGAATGGCCGCATTCGCCTTGTCGCTGTGGATCAGGTTTTTCGCTGAACTCACCAGCGAGTCAGTCAGATCGCCCCCGGTTTGCCCGGCCCGGCCCTGCACGTTCAGGGTGTTTATCAGCGCAATCAGCGGCGACTGCCGCACATCGGCCAGCAGGGTCAGCTGTTCAATCGACTCCGACAGGCTTCCGGCCTGATGCCACTGCAGGCTGTTGAGGAATTTAAGCCACGCCCCGGAATAATCAGAGAAGTACCGCGCCGTCAGCCGGGCTTTCAGCATGTCAGGGGAAACCGTGCCGGTGGCATCGCCGGAATGCTGGGCATCGCTGAGCACCCAGTCAATTTCTTCCCGGCGTGATTTTGCCAGCTTCGCGATGGCAGGCTGAATTTCTTCTTCCCAGGCCTTGCGCGTAAATACGCCGGGTACGGTTACTTCGGTACTGAACAGCTGGCTGCTGTCCGTGCCATTGACCATTGCACTCAGCGTCATATCCGCGTAATCACGGGATACCTGCTCAATCATCTTCTGATAGCGCGTGGACTCTGCATTGCTGGCCCCTATCTGGCGAAGCAGGGCTGAGCGCATGCCGCCGACCAGACGCATATCCGGCATGATTCGCCAGTCCAGATGTGCCGGAAGGTTCTGCATCATAAACGCCAGCATACTGTTACCAACCGCACGCCATGTCCCATCCTGGGCACCCTCGCGCTGCGGCCAGAACTGCATCACCGTCGAACTGAAGAAGGCCGGATCGGCTTTATCCGGGCGGGAAAGCATCAGGTACGCCCTGAGCTGGTCATACATCGCTTTCGACTGCGAGGCTCGCTGCGGGTCGTCAGGCGGCAGATTGCGCCAGATATTCATCAGCGAGGACAGATGCTGCGCTGATGCATCCCGCAGTAACGGCATCGCCGCCTGCTGCCAGTACGGCCAGAGGGCTTCAAGCACGTCATTGTTACGACTGAGGCCCATGCGCATATACCACGGCGCACCGTAAAGCTGGCGGTGTTGCAAGCGTTCAATTTCATGTTGCAGCTGATAAAGCGCCATCAGTCGTTTCGGCATTGGCTGGCGTGTATCCGTGGCATTCTGCGCAAGCTGCCGATCGGCCTGCATCAGACGCAGGTTCGCCACCCAGGAAAAGACGGTTGCCGCCAGCCAGAACGCCAGCAGGCAGGTACAGGCCAGCAGTAAGGATTTGCGCCACGACACGCCGGTTGCTACCGGTTTTCGCCAGCGCTGCGCGAGTAAATCCAGCCAGGCTTTACCCGGTTGCCAGGCATGTCTTA
Source organism: Citrobacter sp. Awk 2 (assembly GCF_028069815.1). Classification (NCBI taxonomy): domain Bacteria; kingdom Pseudomonadati; phylum Pseudomonadota; class Gammaproteobacteria; order Enterobacterales; family Enterobacteriaceae; genus Citrobacter; species Citrobacter sp. Awk 2. The sequence goes on along the minus strand of NZ_JANEWL010000044.1, from coordinate 9,804 downwards.
AGGAGGCCGCTCCTGAAGTGATGGCCGGGCTGAAGACCATCCCGCCGAGCGGCAGAGAACGTGCGCCTTCTGCCAGCTGTGAAAGTGTGTGCGTCAGGCGTTCTGTACCGCCATCACGCAGGCTGTGTGCCAGTTGCAACAGGAAGGCATGGTTTCGGTCATTGAGGGTCTGCTGCATGCCCTGCTGTACCAGTGCAGTTTCAAGCTGGGTCAGGGAATGACGAAAATCATTGGCTTCATCACCCGGCGCTGACAGGAAGCCGGTTCCCTGCAACGGAAGCCCAGGCTGTTCCCAATCCGGTGAGTGGATTTCCCACAGCCACAGTGGAACTTCCCAGCCTAACAGGTGGTACTGCTTTTGCATCTGACGGGCCACGGTATCCAGGGTGTCATGAGACAGAACGGTCTGTTCATTAACAATCCAGATAAACGCATCGGCCAGACGGCGACGAATTTTGCGAAGCGCTTTTAATTCTGCTGCATCCGGTTCATCTGTCGGGCTTCCGTGCCACAGCAACAACGCGCCATGCCCTTCCAGCCAGTGCTGCGTCGTCAGCCCCGGAATAGCCTGTTCCACCTCGTTTTCTTCACCGACAACCAGCATAATGCGCACCTTGCTGCGCCAGCGTCTGCCGTACTGGAATCGCAGCTGGGTAGTAATGTCTTTCACAAGCTGATTTTCAGGTGGCCGCTGTTTTTTATTCCCGGTAACGCCTGTTGCTTCCCGCGCTTTGAGCTTAACCAGCGCTTTCCAGCACAGAATGAACGGCGCACAGAACCAGATGAGAACCAGCCAGGCCATCGCGGCCCGGAAAGCAATCTGCCCTGGCAACAGTTCCGGCAGGTCAAAGCTGCTTCCCGCAAAGTAATAGAGCAACGCCCCAAGCAGGACCAGCAGGGTAATGGTGATGACGTAGCCAGTGACCAGCCAGAATAATGAGTGACGGGGTTCAGTGCGGGAGGTTTCCACGGGGAACGCAAACTCCTGTAATAAATTGAGATTCCATCAATGTCGCAGTCCAGCCACAGGACTGCCCCTGAAGGGCAGAGAGCACAGCCAGAGACTGCAAGACAAAAGGCGTAACCGGCCCAGCATTACCGAGCCACGGCATCAGGACATAATCCAGGCCTGACCAGCCGGACGGCAAAAGGGTATCCATCGAGGATGAATCGGCGGCCAGCATGCCTTCAGGTACACCGCGCAGACCTGCATATCGGCTAAGCTGCTCCGTCAGCTGCGCGGCGGTTTCCCCCGCGTCAGGCTGGAGTATTTCGCTGCGCGTCATCAGGGCTTGCGCCTGGTGTCCACATAGCCAGGCAAACCCGGCCTCCGAAGCGGTATACTCTGGCGAGGGTTTTGCCTCACCAAACCCCGCACACAGCAGCAGTGCCTGTTCATCGTCTGGCATGGCATCAATCACCCTGTCCAGTTCGGCAGCGCTTTGCAGCTGGAGCACATCTTCCGGCAGGAGAATGCCATCGGATTCCAGCACCAGGCTGAACGCGCTCAGGCTCTGTTCATCACCCAGCCAGCAAAACACCTGCACCGGTCGGGCTTCATTGGTTTCGCGCAAACGGGTCAGCACCAGACGGGCCAGATAGCGGGCCAGCAACATCGCCCGACTTTCCCGGCCTCCCAGCCCCAGCACCTTCGGGCAATGCAGAAGCACATTGCCCTGCGGATCATCTACGGTGACCGGAACGACAGGAAACGGTGGCGACAACAATGCCTGATGATCCGCTTCTTTATCACCCACAGGTGTAATCAGCATCACGGCTTCCACTGGCAACCTACGCGAACGGTGTCGCCACCAGGCCCGGACAGAGGACGCAATTTCCTCCCGATGCGTCTCACGATTCGAAACAGACTGAAGCCAGACCAGCCAGCGCAGCGCCACGGCGACCAGCCAGACGATCAACGGACACACCACGCTCCAGAACCAAAAGGAGAGCGTTCGGGTGGGTTTGCCTTCCGGCCAAAGCAGCATCGTTGCCATCGCGGCCAGGAACAAAATCACCGGCAGCGCAATCCACCATCGCCGCCAGCGAGCGGGATGAAGTTCGGCATACTCCGGGTAACGCGGCGGGAAGATCATCCGTGAACATCCATCGTGCTGAGTGAACTGACCAGCGTACAGCCGCAGGCGCATTTATGGCCGTCGAGCGAGACGGCCTTGCCGTTAATCGTGCTGCCTGGTGCGCCCTGAGCAATAGTGGTCATGCCGTGCTTATTGCAACGGGCTTTATCCCCCACGCAGGCCACCGGTTTCCCGAAGGCTTCATAGCTGCCGCTCAGCACCTCGCCGCCATATTCCTTCAGGGTATCTCCCACGCGAATCAACTTTTTCAGGCTCACAGGACTTTCACCCCCGACGCTTTAAGCATATCGATGGAGGAACTCATCATGGCCTGGTGTTGCTCATTAATGGTGTCTGAGCGGGTCTGTGATGCGACACTGCCAGGTTCATACCCTGATGCCGACTGCGCACTGGCAGTCAGGGTCTGTGTTGAACCTGTCGCCAGATCCGTAACCTTATGGACTTCACCTTTGTACGCTGACTTTGGCTCAACCAGATAGACAACCCGGTTAGAGGTCGGCTGTGCGCCGACGACTTTGCCTTCTACAGAGATCAGTTGCAGTTTCTTATTGGCCTTGTTGCCGCAGTAGATCATGCGATAGCGGAAATAGCCGCCCCAGGGTTCGCGGCCACCCAGCGAACTTTGCATAAACCAGGCGCGGGAGTCGTGGATCTGCTCGTCGTAAAGGGCCAGTAATTCGGCGCGAGGTTGGGTGCGGATGCCGGTTCCCAGCTTATCGGTGAACAGCTGCGGGTATAACCGGTTGCCGTCAGCCTTCATTTCCTCATATTCAGCGGCTTCATCATCGCCATTAATCAGAAAAACAGCATGCTTGGGGATCACATCAAGAACGACCTGTTTGGTTTTATCAAGGAAGCTGCCGTTAATGTCGCGCCCCCACTCCTTGTAGTCACTCTGGAACTCACGGGCGGCTTCACGCAGCTGATACTGTGCAGTGGTCGGATCGAGGTCTGGAATGCCCTGATTATTCACATCCGGCGTTTTGCGTTCCTTCAGCACCTTGGCCCGGCCAGCTTTGATGAGCCGCATTTTTTCATCGTGCGACTCTGCCTCTCGTTCGAGTCCGGCTTCATCCAGCTGCGGGGCGTTCTTATAGAAATATTGTGCGGTGAGACTGCCGTGAGCATAGCGGCCAATACGCCAGGCGGTAATCCAGCCAATCTGCTCGGTGACGGCACTCTCAAGGGTTTGCGACAGCTGATAGGCACGATACCCTTCCTGGCTTTCGATATCAGCGTTATTGCCCTGCAACGTTGTATTCAGAAGGGTTTGTCGCCAGATGTTGAAGCGGTTGAGCAGTGTTTTACTAAAGTCGAACTCTCCTTGTGATTCAGGAGACATAGTTCGCGACGGTGAAATGTCTTTTATAAGCGCAGAGATACATTTAGGTAGAACCGCTAATGGCGCACCGGCCTCAAACGCCACCGCATACATATCGTGAAGAACAATTTGAGATAGCACTTCACCTGTACCACCACAGGATTTGCCTTGATCGCGCGGAGGATACCCCCCGCCAACATCCGAGTGCATTCCCGGATAGATGACTTCCTGAGTGTTTGGTGGGTAACTGCCATCAGGCCGCCGAATCGAGTCCAGCGGGAAACACAGGCGCTGTTCATGCGCGGAAACAAAATGGCGACAGCATTTGATCAGGCCAGGGAATTTGCCGTCATCAGGCAGCTGTTGAGTATTATCAGCCCAGCCCATATGACCTGCGGCCCCAGGCAGGATGTGCGCCGCACCCACTGACGGAACCGTATCGAGAAGCCCCAAAAACTCGATACTCACCGGCAGTCCGGCGAGCGTCAGTTTGTCGTAAGCGAGTTTCGTTTTGGGATCGGGTAACTGCGTTAGCCAGCTGACAAAAGCACGGGCTTCCGCAGCACCACGGGAGAACCCGTAGATGAACAATTTGACGTTAATCAGGTGTGGCTGATGAGTGGGGATCTGCTCTTCCAGCGGCTGCAAAAACTTATTCATCGCCAGACGGCGGTTCACTTCTCCCGTGAAGGGTAAAGGTTCTCGCATCCCCGCCAGGCTGGCTTTCATCGTCGGTGCAGGTATGTGCTGCTTTGTAATGGCAAAGGTCAGCGCATCGGCCAGCTGCAATAACCCCCAGTTGATACGATCTTCCCCCCCCGCAGCAAAAGCCAGGCCATCGGTGCTGTAATCCATCTCTCCAATATCTGGGAACGGCGTACCTACTCCCGGAATGTAATAGGCAAAATAGCCATCGGCTTCAGCTGTTTTCGCGTAAGTGGCATGAAACAGCTTGGCGATGTTCGTAGGATGAGAAGGCGAGGCGCTTGTATCGTTGTGCTCATTGTTGCCCGTGCCATCGAAAAACAGGCTGATGTGCAGGCTCTGGCTACAGGTAAAGCCGAGTTTTACGCCGACCTGGGCACTCAACTGTGCTTTAAAGTCATCGGCCTCTTTCATCTGCTTTTTGTAATTGGCATTTACCTGGGCTTCCGTCAGCGTTAAGCGTCCACCATCAGGAAATTCTGGCGGTGCCCAGCACGGTAAAGCCAGACTCATTTCACTGGACATGACGCAGGCTCCTTCATATTAAGTGGCTCCTTCACTGGATATTCAGGCGTACCATAGCCATAGCAAGAGGTGGTCACTTTGACCTGATTGCAAGGCAAGAAGTGAACCGTCAGCCCACATGCTTGATCATATTTTGGAATATCTACGGTAGTACTGTGATGTTGATATTTAGATTTATGAAGCACATATGCTTTACGAAATTCATCAGTGCCTAACGGAGGTAAAATGACATTTGAATCCGGATCAACTTCCCACTCGATACGGGTTTTCAATCCAGGTTTCCATTCGTCAGGTAGCATGATGCAACACGAGTTGCCAGTCAGCGTTCCACCGTAACCATTTACGGTAAATGAGTTCACGGTCTGCCCCGCAACGTGGTTAATGCCACTAATGTTGGCCGCACTGGGTGCCGTATCAGTCGCCTTAGCGCATCCTGCAACCAAAACCATCAGTAAAGCGAAACACATTTTCAGCATGCGATTTACTTTCATCCCGGATATCCTTCCTTATCAATTTGTTGTCCTGACAAACGCAGAAGTAGGTTTAATTCACTGGACACGACGCAGGCTCCTTCATATTGAGCGGCTCCTTCACCGGATATTCAGGCGCACCATAGCCGTAGCAAGAGGTCGTCACTTTGACCTGATTACAAGGCAGGAAGTGAACCGTCAGGCCACACGCATGATCGTATTTTGGAATATCAACAATCGTTTCATTTTGCTGAAAACTATCTTCCAGAGCCTGTTCCCATGCTTTAAATTTCTCGCGGTCTTTATAGCCGGGAAATGGCGGCGCAGTCTTAGGGTCTACTTCCCATTTAATATTGGCTTTTAACCCAGCAACCCATTTATCGGGAAGCATGATGCAGCAACTGTTACCAGTGAGCGAACCGCCGTAGCCGTTGACCGTAAATGAGTTAACACTCTGACCAGCAACGTGGTTGATGCCACTAATGTTCGCCGCGCTCGATGGCGAATTTGCTGTCTGTGAACATCCCGCACTCAGTAGCGCGGTCAGCAACATGCTGTTGATCAGGAAAACACTGCGGATCATCCTCATCGCGTTATCCCTCAAAATCCTGCAATGCACCGAAATACCCTGCTTCGTTAGCGTTGAAGGCAATATCCAGACAGTCTGCAAAATGGCTTTCCCGGCTGATATTGCTGACGCTTTTTTCTTTCATCAGCGTTTCGGCATCACCGATGCACCCCATCAGGCCAACCTGAGCATCATCAACCCGGTTCAGTTCCGGGTCATCGGCCAGCGTGCGCGTCGGTAAGAAACTGCCTGACTTCCAGACGATCTCGCCGTCTCTGTCTCTCCAGCCCCAGAACAGCGCGATATCCGTAAACGCGGCCTGCTGTTCAGGGGTGAGGACGTGGGCAAGCAACGACGGGAATACGCGGTTATCGTAAAACCGCAGCAGGCCGGTTTGTTCCTCCCACTGCACCTGCGACAAGGCCTGCAAGTGGCGGCACAGCAAATCAAAGGCCAGAGGGGAGATCAGCAGCGTCAGGCGCGGAGTACCCGAGAAGTATTCCAGCAGCTGTTCCAGCCACATCCGGTGACTCGTCACAGCAAAATGCAGACGCATGACGACCGGGGAATACTCCAGCGTTCCCCCTTCCGGGGTTCCCTCGAACAGCTCAAACCAGAGTGCCTCTGGCGATAACTGACGCAGGGCATTTTGTAGCGGCTGGTCAGTTCCGGCCTGGTCTACCAGAACATCGATATAATCCTGCCCGGCTGCGGAACAGAGGGATTCAGCCTGTTGCATCCAGAGCATGTGCTTTTTGAGCGTTACCGGCGGTGTCGTTGTCATGACCTGTCCTTATCCACGCGCCGCAAAGGCGGCAGCGGCTTCCTGTGCTTTCTTCAGGCAGTCCTTACACACCGACTTCGGCAGTTCCGGCAGCTGTGTTTCAACGCTGGCAGGCGCATCCCAGACGTGCTGGCCTTTCAGGCTCAGTTTTCCTGGGGTATGGATTTCAATCGCGCCCTGCGGAGTGATACGAATCGACCCGCCACCACAGCCCAGCACAATCCCATTCTTCGCCGCGAAATGAAGTTCACCCTGAGTAGACTGAACGGTGACATCTTTCAGGGCCGTTAAGCCCATCAGGTCGCCGTGAGATTCGATGGTCAGCGGCCCTTTCCCGGACACCATGCGCATCCCTTCCTGCTGCGCCAGCAGTGAAATTGCCTGGCTGGCGTTCAGGGAAATTCGCTCACCGCTGGCAATATTGGCTTCACCCTGGCTTTGCAGGTGCAGCGTCTGGCCGCTATTTACCAGAACAGATTCCGGGCTGACTACACCAATCCCCTGCGGGGCGCTCAGCAGCATGGCCGGAGACTTCAGTTGATCGACGGCAGCAAGATAGGCCTTCAGGTGCGTGGCATCTGGCTGAAGGTTGTGATGTGACTGCGTGATAGTGTGCCAATCGGCCATTTGGCTGATGGCTCCTTTCACCAGGCTGATTGCCGGAGACATATCCAGCACCTGACCAGTAGCCGTCGCCTGCGCATCTGCGGTCAAAAAAAGCCCTTTACCCGCCCGGAGTGTGCCAGTGCTGTCAGTGCGCAACTCAAAACCTTCGCCGCGTTTGTTACGCGAACTGTCAACTATATGGCCGAGCGTCAGCTGGCTTTTGCCGCCATATTCCGTCGAAATTTTTACGTGTTCAGCCCCGCGCCGATCCTCAAATCTCAGTTTGTTGTTCGCCGGAGTTCTTAAAACATTGCGCTGATAGTTATAGAGATTGACGTGATCTTCATGCCGGGAATCATGCATGGCACAGAGGATGTACGGTCTGTCAGGATCGCCGTTGGTGAAGGCAATCATCACCTCTGTTCCGGCAATCAGCGGGAAATGCCAGCCATAAACGTTACCGGCGTAAGGTTTTGCCAGGCGCACTGGGAGGCTTTCAAAACCCGACTGCCAGGTAGTATTGAGGTCAAACTGGAATCGCACCCGGTAACGCCCGGTTTCATCCAGCTCGGCATATTGCGCATTTTCAACCGGGCTTGTCACCCTGGCGAGCAGCGTACCGGCGATGTGTGGCCGGGCCAGCAAAGGAGGACGATACGAGAGGTGCTGACGATTGGGAACGGCAGTAAAGCTGATGATGTAGGCGGTATCGCGGGAAACTCGCAGGGATGAGGTTGATACCACTAACAACCCGTTCGGTGCATCCTCCCAGCTCTTACCCTGCGGATGGATAATCATCCCTGGCCGGATATCCATGCCGTTAGATTTCCCGTCAAAGACAACCTGTTCTGTGACCAGACGTTCACGGCGGCGCTTAACGAACCAGCGGCCCTGTTCCGGCAGCTCTGCGGCCTGTCTGCCCTGCTCCTGGTAATTCTCGCCGTAGCGGTATTCTTCGCCGGTAAGCGCAGGTTTATCCAGATCGGTTTCCAGCTGCACCTGCATATCACTCTGGGCTTCGCGGTAATATTCATCGTTCACCCGCGTCTGCCCGGCAACCGAATGGCGGTTGACCGTCACATCCCACAGCGATTCCAGACCACCATCAAACAGGCCTGAAGGATGACGGAAGGCAATTTGGGGGCCATCCGTGAAGGCGTACCCGGAATCACCCAGCACCAGAACATCACGGTGATTTTCATCATCCCATGCAAAGTAGTAGAACACGCCAACACGGGCCAGATGACGCTGAATAAATGCCAGGTCACTCTCGGCATAGGAGATAAAGAAATCCCGCACCGGGTACTGCGTGTTCAACTGATAACGGTAGTCGAGGCTGGAGAACTCCCAGCGCTTCAGGATATCTTCGACAGCCCCAATGACGCTTTTATTCTGGTACACCGCGTAGGTCAGGCTGTTGCGCAGCAATGCCAGGCTGGCTTCGAGCACCACCACATAACGCGTGGTATCGGCAGAGCGCTCGCACTGCTGGAAAGACGTGATGACACCGCGCATGACGCGAGGACTGACGGCCTCCCAGGGCTTACCGTCCGGGTAAAACAGAAGTTGTGCCGTGGTGTTGATCAGCACATCGGCGGGAATGTCAGGAGTCGCACTGGTCAGCTCAATCGAGTAGCGCCACGGGGTATTCAGGGCTTCTTCACCGCTGAAACGCAGCACGGAAAGTTGAATATCCGGGCGTTGTTTTTGCAACTCCGGCACTTTCAGCTGGTAGTGGTTGTAGACCGGAATCTTGCTCCCCTGAAGGGTAAACGTATTTTCGCTCATGACCTGCTTCTCCCTGGTCAGTTGTTATCAGCTCAGTGTGAACCACTGAGCGAGCATATAGTGCAGATGGGTGCTCATTGCGCAGGATACGGCGACAATCAGCAGCAATCCCAGAAAGCACATTACCCGCGGTGAACGCCGCCAGAACCAAATGTCCGGGCGACGGTTACGAATAAAGATCGGCGTGTTGATTTTGCCTTTGGCTGCGGGTAACAGTTCATTCAGCTGTTTCAGCAGCGATTGCCGTTCTTCGTTTGCCTCGCCACCATCAAGCTGGTATTTCCCCTGATAGCCCAGCGTCAGCATCCGGTGATAGCAGGTCAGAATAGCTTCTGAAGGTTCGACCTCACGAAGCAACTTATTAAGGTGTACATAGAACCTTTCGCCCCCTCGCAGATCCATCAATAATCGTGACTGCAAAGGAGACGCATGCCACCAATATGATGTATCCACATCTTTTTGGTTCATAATGGCCTCGTCCAGAAAGACGCAATGCGCAAATTTGAACTCATCGCAGGTATAATCAGACGCACCGGCATTACGGAGTCTTTTTTGCACATCCTCAATCATTTTCAGGCAATGTTGATAAAGAGCTTTATCAACCACGACGCCGGGAATATTTCTAATAGCCAGTACGAGAAGCCATGTATCCTGAAATATAGTATCGATAAAGGAAGATGTTACTGATTTTGCTTGGGTATCCGTTCCGGGAATAGTTGAATCCACGTAGTTATATCCATTGTCAGAATAAGGCTTATTGTCAATGATGGTATTGGTGCGCCATCAGACGGGCAATGAAACATGTATTACGGAATGTAACAAAAATAGTATCTAACCCTCTCAGGCCTTGCCATATGCAAAGCTTGGAAAAAATCTGAAAATATCAAAACACTATTCAATAATTTATTTTCTATTCACAATCCAGATGTATTCACAAT
>NZ_JANEWL010000043.1:0-35131 GCF_028069815.1 Citrobacter sp. Awk 2 | reverse complement strand
AGTAAACATCGAGTGTTATATTTTATTTCAGGCATTGATGTCATTGATCCAATCCATGATTTGTTCATACTGATGGCGGATAAATATTAACCAATAATACTCAAGCACAACAATAAACACAATTTAATTAAGGTTAAATTCAGACACATAGCGCCAATAAGTTCTTAATAATTTTTCAAGTCATCTTGTTTATTGTGGAAAAAACTTTGCGAGATTAATCAATATTATCCTTGCGATAATTTAGGAAAATTTAGCGTTATAACTTACAGGCAAACGACTGCTTTTAATCATTCTCCGGGGTGGTTCTGCCTTTTTTTTGTTAGACGTGATAAAGGACACAATGTGAAAACTTTCGGAAAGGTCTGGCTCGTTGGCGCAGGTCCCGGTGATATTTCATTACTCACCCTCAAAGCAGTGATGTGCATTAAACAAGCGGATGTCATTATTTACGACAGGTTGGTCAATCCTAAGATTCTGGAATGGGCATCCGCTGACTGTGAGCTTATCAATGTCGGTAAGAATCCAGGATTTCATTGCGTTCCGCAGGATGAAATCAATGCGCTTCTCGTTCAGTATGCCCAGACGCATCACAATATCGTGCGCTTAAAAGGCGGCGATCCTTACGTATTTGGTCGTGGGGCCGAAGAAGCTGAAGGGCTTATCGAGCCGGGGATTCCTTTTGAAGTCGTCCCCGGTATCAGTTCAACCATTGGGGGATTAACCTGTGCCGGGATCCCGGTAACACATCGCGATTACGCCTCTGGTTTTCACGTGGTGACCGGCCATACACGCGAAGGTAACCAGCAACAGGACTGGCGCCAGCTGGCCAAACTGACCGGTACATTGGTTATCGTCATGGGTATCGCGAATCTGGCATTCATCTGTGAAGAGCTACTGATGGGCGGAAAACCGGCGGAGACACCCGCGGCCATTATCATGTCCGCGACCCGGGAGAATCAGCGCCGACTGACCTGTACTCTCGGATCATTACTGAGCAATGCGCAGGAAGCCAACATTACGCCACCTGCACTGGTAGTCATTGGCGATGTCGTCACGCTGAGCGATCGTTTGTCTTTCATTCCTGCCGCTATCGAACTCCCTGAACATCTTTACTGCGAGAGTCTGGCGTGACGAAAAGACTGAGGTGATGTTTGATGCGCCGCCCGGAAAACGCGACAAAAATAACTGGTTTGTGCGTACTGAAGTTTCCGGGCAATACTGTCTATTGAATGAACAGGATCATGTAATAACTCCCCCGCCTTTTGCATTTTTTTCTGATTTACCCAGGTTTTAAAATTAACGCCCTGACGCTTCTTAAAAAATCGACTAAAATAATTTGCACTTAAACAGACATGTGCAGCCACAGACTCCAGGGATAAGTCACTATACAAGTTCTCATCAATATATCGCAGTGCCGCCAGTAGTTTTTTCTCATGACGAGAAAGCTCCGTAAAATAGTGCCGGACGCTACTTACCGGTTTATCGAATACCACTTCAGATTGTTTTTCTTCTCTCTCAAAATTATTAACAATAAAATGCAATAAATTAGCCGATGCCACCAGCGTATTATTATCAACCGCAACAAGCTGATCCCACTCAGTTTTTATTTCAGGATCGCCCATCCATCGTAATTCATCTTCAACGACGATAGTTTTATATTCCTGGTACTTAGCCCGAACCTGACCACAGATAATAAAACCATGCAGATTCCCCTCATAAATTAATGGTATGGAGAACAAACTTAACCCTGCATGGCAGCTGAATATTCTGGGTTTACACTGTTTCAGTGCCTCAAAAGCACACTGTTTATCGCATGCCTGGCAACCAACACTGTAGCGTTTATTCGCTCTCATCAGCTTACAGAATGAATTAAAATTATGGCAGTCAGAGAGTGCTCTGCCTGTAACATCAACGACTACCGTTGCTAACCCCGTCGCATTGGAGAAAACTTCTGCTATAGAGAAAAAACATGGTAAGTAATCATCCTGAATTTTCAGCGACACATCATCCTCCAACCTTAATATGACTAAAGGCGGTAATATGCAAAATCCAGGCAAAAGAAAGAATGATGCTCGCCGCAAAAAATAATCTCATTTGTGAAGATGAATGTGATCAAATTGCATGATGCGGGATGACAGAAAATAAAAAAGGCCATCAATAGATGGCCAACCATGTCGAAAACGAATCAGTCTTGCTTCCTTCGCGTAACAGCTTTTTTCTGCTACGCGAAAGAGTCGGACCTTATACTGCTTTTTGAGAATTACTTAATTACCGCTTTCAGCGCTTCGCCGATATCGGCCAGACTACGCACGGTTTTCACACCAGCAGCTTCCAGCGCAGCGAATTTCTCATCCGCTGTCCCTTTACCACCCGCGATGATTGCGCCCGCGTGCCCCATACGTTTGCCTTTCGGCGCGGTCACACCTGCGATGTAACCCACAACCGGCTTAGTCACGTGATCTTTAATGTACGCAGCCGCTTCTTCTTCTGCGCTACCGCCGATCTCACCGATCATCACGATCGCTTCAGTCTGCGGATCTTCCTGGAACAGTTTCAGGATGTCGATAAAGTTAGAGCCTGGGATCGGGTCACCGCCGATACCGACACAGGTAGACTGGCCAAAACCGTAGTCGGTGGTCTGCTTAACCGCTTCATAGGTCAGCGTACCGGAACGGGAAACAATGCCCACTTTACCCGGTTTATGAATGTGGCCCGGCATGATGCCGATTTTACATTCGCCCGGGGTGATAACACCTGGGCAGTTCGGGCCGATCATGCGTACGCCAGCTTCATCCAGTTTCACTTTCACGGTCAGCATATCCAGCGTTGGGATACCTTCGGTGATAGTGATGATAAGCTTGATGCCTGCATCGATAGCTTCCAGGATGGAATCTTTGCAAAACGGTGCCGGAACGTAGATAACGGTGGCGGTTGCGCCGGTCGCTTCTACGGCTTCACGTACGGTATTGAATACCGGCAGACCCAGATGCGTGGTGCCGCCTTTACCCGGTGTAACGCCACCGACCATTTGCGTACCGTAAGCAATAGCCTGTTCAGAGTGGAATGTCCCCTGGCTACCGGTGAAGCCCTGGCAGATAACCTTGGTATCTTTATTAATTAAAACTGACATTATTTCCCCTCCACTGCGGCAACAACCTGCTGAGCTGCATCCGTCAGACTTTTCGCTGCAATAATATTCAGGCCGCTGTCAGCCAGTTTCTTCGCGCCGAGTTCGGCGTTGTTGCCTTCCAGACGCACAACAACAGGAACGTTAACACCCACTTCCGCTACCGCACCGATGATACCGTCAGCGATCAGATCGCAACGAACGATACCGCCGAAGATGTTAACCAGAACAGCTTTAACATTGTCGTCAGAGAGGATGATTTTGAATGCTTCGGTTACACGTTCTTTGGTCGCGCCGCCGCCAACGTCCAGGAAGTTCGCTGGTTCACCGCCGTGCAGTTTAACGATATCCATGGTGCCCATTGCCAGGCCCGCACCGTTAACCATACAACCAATGTTCCCGTCCAGTGCGACGTAGTTCAGTTCCCACTGTGCAGCCTGCGCTTCACGCGGATCTTCCTGAGACTGGTCGCGCATTTCACGCAGGTCAGCCTGGCGGAACAGCGCGTTACCGTCAGCGCCCAGTTTACCGTCGAGGCAGATCAGATCGCCTTGTTTGGTTACCACCAGCGGGTTGATTTCGATCAGCGCCAGGTCGCGCTCCAGGAAAATCGTCGCCAGCCCCATGAAGATCTTGGTGAACTGCTGAACCTGTTTACCTTCCAGACCCAGTTTGAACGCCAGTTCACGACCCTGGTAAGGCATTGGGCCAGCCAGCGGATCGAGCGCCACCTTGTGGATCAGGTGTGGCGTTTCTTCCGCCACTTTTTCGATTTCCACACCGCCTTCGGTAGAGGCCATAAAGACCACGCGACGGGAACTACGGTCAACCACTGCGCCGAGGTAAAGTTCTTTACCAATGTCGGTCGCAGCTTCAACCAGAATCTGGTTTACCGGTTGGCCATGTGCGTCTGTCTGGTAAGTGACCAGACGTTTACCCAGCCAGTGTTCAGCAAAAGCGCGAATGTCTTCTTTGCTGTTAACAACCTTCACACCGCCCGCTTTACCACGGCCACCAGCGTGAACCTGACATTTTACTACCCACGGGCCTGCGCCGATTTTAGATGCGGCTTCTTCGGCTTCACGCGGAGTAGTACAGGCATAACCCACCGGTGCCGGTAAGCCATAGCGGGCAAAAAGTTGTTTTGCCTGATATTCATGTAAGTTCATGTGTTCTGTCCATCCTTCAGGTAATCGTTATCTTTTACCCGTAGGCCTGATAAGGCGTCCAGACCTACGGGGCAGGTGATACTCTTTTTGGTTACACGTCCAGCAGCAGACGTGTTGGATCTTCCAGCAACTCTTTAATGGTTACCAGGAAGCCTACTGACTCACGACCATCGATCAGACGGTGGTCATAAGACAGCGCCAGATACATCATCGGCAGGATTTCAACCTTACCGTCTACCGCCATCGGTCTGTCTTTGATGGCATGCATACCCAGGATGGCACTCTGCGGCGGGTTGATGATAGGCGTAGACATCAGGGAACCGAACACACCACCGTTAGTGATGGTGAAGTTACCGCCCGTCAGATCTTCAACCGTCAGCTTGCCGTCACGACCTTTTACTGCCAGTTCTTTAATATTCTTCTCGATGTCGGCCATACCCAGCAGATCAACATCACGCAGTACCGGGGTAACCAGACCACGCGGCGTGGAGACCGCCATGCTGACATCAAAGTAGTTGTGATAAACCACGTCATCACCATCGATAGACGCGTTCACTTCCGGATAGCGTTTCAGCGCTTCAACAACGGCTTTAACGTAGAAAGACATAAAGCCCAGACGGATACCGTGGCGTTTCTCAAACGCGTCACCGTACTGCTTACGCAGGTCCATGATTGGCTTCATGTTGACTTCGTTGAAGGTTGTCAGCATCGCGGTAGAGTTTTTCGCTTCCAGCAGACGCTCAGCCACGCGCTTACGCAGACGGGTCATCGGAACGCGTTTTTCACCACGTGCGCCCAGCGCAGGCTGTGCCGCAGGTGCTGCGGCCGGTGCTTTCGCTTCAGCTTTCGCCGCCGGCGCTTTAGCCAGATGTTTTTCAACATCTTCACGCGTAATACGCCCACCGACGCCTGTGCCGTTGATAGCGCTGGCTTCGAGGTTATGCTCACCCAACAGGCGACGGATTGCCGGGCTCAGGGCATCGTTGTTCTGCTCGGCGAGGGACGCCTGCTGGCGCTGCGCCGGAGTAGAATCTTTCTCTTCAGACTTGGCGCTGGTCTCTTTACCGGCGCTGTTGCCTTCACGCAGGCGACCGAGGATCTGGCGAGAAGTTACCGTTGTCCCTTCATCTTCCAGGACCGCATCAAGAATACCGTCCGCTGATGCCGGTACTTCCAGTACCACTTTGTCAGTTTCGATTTCTACCAGTACTTCATCACGACGTACTGCATCGCCCGGTTTTTTGTGCCAGGTTGCAACCGTTGCATCCGCTACGGATTCAGGCAGGTCGGGAACAAGAATATCTACGCTACTCATTATTTATCCTTTATTTAATCGACGTTCAGCGCGTCATTTACCAGATCTTGTTGCTGTTTCTGGTGAACGGACATATATCCTACTGCCGGAGAGGCAGAGGCCGGGCGACCTGCATAACGCAGAGCTGACCCAAATGGAATTACTTCACGGAAATGATGCTGGCTGCAGTACCATGCGCCCTGGTTAAGCGGCTCTTCCTGGCACCAGACAAAATCATGTACATGAGCAAACGGTTTCAGCGCTTCCTGCACCGCTTTATGCGGGAATGGATAGAGCTGTTCGATGCGTACAATGGCAACATCTTTTTGGCCATTCTTACGGCGTTGCTCCAGCAGGTCGTAATAAACCTTACCAGAACACATTACGACACGCTTCACGGCTTGTGGATCAAGTTCATCAATCTCACCAATGGCTGGCAGGAATGTGCCGTTCGCCAGTTCGTCGAGCGTAGACACCGCCAGCGGATGACGCAGCAATGACTTCGGTGACATCACCACCAGCGGACGACGCATACCGCGCAGCGCCTGACGACGCAGCATGTGGTAAACCTGTGCCGGCGTAGATGGGACGCAAACCTGCATGTTTTGCTCAGCACAAAGTTGCAGGTAACGTTCCAGACGCGCAGAGGAGTGCTCCGGTCCCTGACCTTCATAGCCATGCGGCAGCAGCATCACCAGACCACACATGCGGCCCCATTTCTGCTCGCCGGACGAGATGAACTGGTCGATAACCACCTGCGCACCGTTGGCGAAGTCACCAAACTGCGCTTCCCAGATGGTCAGGGTACGCGGTTCAGCCGTGGCATAACCGTATTCAAATGCCAGCACCGCTTCTTCAGACAGTACGGAGTCCCATACGCGGAAGGTGCCCTGTCCGTTATGCACATGCTGCAGCGGAGTGTAGGTTGAACCGTTCGCCTGGTTATGGATCACCGCGTGACGGTGGAAGAAAGTACCACGGCCGGAGTCTTCACCCGACAGACGTACCGGAATGCCTTCGTCTACCAGCGTGGCATAAGCCAAATTCTCTGCGCCACCCCAGTCGAACAGCTTCTCACCAGCCGCCATTGCCTGACGGTCGCCGTAAATCTTGGCAACGCGCGACTGCATTTCAACCGCTTCTGGTACGGTACTGATGCGTTTGGCCAATTCCTGCAAACGCTTCATTTCAACCTTGCTTGGGTAATTTTCATCCCACTCGTGGTTGAGGTACGGTGACCAGGTGAAGGAGTGCATGTTCATTGGACGCCACTCTTTCACGACACATTCGCCAGCATCCAGCGCATCACGATAGAGGTTGACCATTTCGGTCGCATCTTCCAGCGTGGCAACTTTATCGGCTTCCAGTTTGTCAGCGTAGATTTTGCGCGGGGTCGGATGCTTTTTGATTTTCTGATACATCAACGGCTGGGTTGCGCTCGGCTCATCGGCTTCGTTATGGCCGTGACGGCGGTAACACACCAGATCAATGAAGACATCACGTTTAAAGGTATTACGGAAATCCAGCGCCAGACGGGTAACGAAAGCAACCGCTTCCGGGTCATCCGCATTCACGTGGAAGATCGGCGCCTGAACCATCTTACCGATGTCGGTGCAGTATGGTGTAGAACGTGCGTCCAGCGGGTTAGAGGTGGTGAAGCCCACCTGGTTGTTGATGACGATGCGAACGGTACCGCCCACTTCGTAACCACGCGCTTTCGACATGTTCAGGGTTTCCTGAACCACGCCCTGTCCGGTCACTGCCGCATCACCGTGAATCGTAATCGGCAATACTTTATTGCTGCTTGGCTCGTCCAGACGATCCAGACGCGCACGTACCGACCCGATAACCACCGGGCTAACGATTTCAAGGTGCGACGGGTTAAACGCCAGCGCCAGGTGCACCAGACCGCCTTCGGTTTCGATATCTGATGAGAAGCCCATGTGGTACTTCACATCGCCGGTGCCGAGGTGTTCTTTATGTTTGCCTGCGAATTCGTCGAACAGTTCCTGCGGGCGTTTACCCAGCACGTTAACCAGTACGTTCAAACGACCGCGGTGCGCCATGCCCAGAACCACTTCACGGGTTCCGCTGTTACCGGCGTGGCGGATCATTTCTTTAAGCATCGGGATTAACGCGTCGCCACCTTCCAGTGAGAAGCGTTTTGCCCCTGGGAACTTCGCACCCAGATAGCGCTCCAGGCCTTCAGCTGCCGTCAGTTCACTGAGGAAGCGTTTCTTCTCTTCACTACTGAATGCGGCACGCCCGGACTCGATACGCTGCTGAAGCCAGCGTTTCTCTTCGGTGCTGGTGATGTGCATATACTCGGCGCCAATCGGGCCGCAGTAGGTTTGTTTCAGTGCGACAACCAGGTCGCTCAGCTTCATGGTGTCTTTGCCACCGGCAAAAGAACCTACGTTAAAGCTTTCCTGAAAATCAGCGTCGGTCAGATCGTGGAAAGACGGATCCAGATCGGCCACATTTTCTTGTTGCCACAGCCCCAGCGGATCGAGGTTCGCATGCTGGTGACCGCGGAAACGATAGGCGTTAATGAGCTGCAGGACTTTAACCTGCTTCACATTGGCATCAGGGTCGGAAATAGAAGAAGAGTAACGTGGGGTAATCAACGCCTGTCGACGGAAATAATCACGTGTTTTTGAGTGGAGTTGATCCGGTTTGACTCCGGTACCAGGTAACTGCTGGAACGTCGAACGCCAGTTAGCATCTACCGAGTCAGGGTCGGTTAAGAAGTCTTCATAGAGCTGTTCTATCCAACTCTGGTTAGAACCGGAGAGGTAAGAAGAGTCCAACCAGGCTTTCAAAGCGCTGTTCTGCATCGTGATCCCTTAAGCATTTGTATGCTTACTTCGCCGTGGATACTACCACGCACACCGATGTGCGTGCCGGGGTTCACTTGCGAGCTCTTTTTGTTTGGCTCGCGAAGGAACCTTTAAAAACTGTCAGAGATAAGGGGCAGTTTTTAGAGGTTTCCTACATTAACGATTCGCCTGATGGCGCTTTGCTTATCAGGCCTACAAGGTACATAACCCGTAGGCCGGATAAGACGGTACGTCGCATCCGGCAACCATTGCCTGATGGCGCGTAGCTTTCAGGCCTACAAGGTACATAACCCGTAGGCCGGATAAGACGGTACGTCGCATCCGGCAACCATTGCCTGATGGCGCGTAGCTTTCAGGCCTACAAGGTACGTAACCCGTAGGCCGGATAAGACGTTTACGTCGCCATCCGGCAACCACTACAACAACTTACGCACTACGTTTGAGCAGCATCGACTTAATATGCCCGATGGCACGCGTCGGGTTCAGTCCCTTAGGACAAACACTGACGCAGTTCATGATGCTATGGCAGCGGAATACGCTGAAAGCGTCACTCAAACCGTCCAGGCGACTGTCGGTCTCGGTATCGCGACTGTCGATCAGGAAACGATACGCGGCCAGCAGACCTGCAGGACCAATAAACTTGTCCGGGTTCCACCAGAATGATGGGCAAGACGTTGAGCAGCATGCACATAAAATACATTCATACAGCCCATCGAGCTTCTCACGCTGCTCTGGCATTTGTAAATGCTCACGAGCCGGTGGATTTTTCCCATTATTCAACAAGTAAGGTTTAATCTTCTCATACTGTGCGTAGAATTGCCCCATGTCTACCACCAAATCGCGCACAACCGGTAAACCCGGCAGCGGGCGAATGACAATCTTCTTGCCCGGCTGATTCAGCGCAGAAATAGGTGTGATACAGGCCAGTCCATTCTTACCGTTCATATTCAGACCGTCGGAGCCACAGACCCCTTCACGGCAGGAACGGCGGAACGACAGCGACGGATCTTTTTCTTTCAGCTGCATCAGTGCATCCAGCAGCATCATGTCGCGCCCTTCTTCCGCTTCCAGGGTGTAATCCTGCATGTGCGGAGCATCATCAACATCCGGGTTATAGCGATAAATTGAAAACTCGAGTCTCATTTTCCTGTCTCCGCATTAGTAAGTACGAATCTTCGGCGGGAATGCCGGGCGCAGTTTCGGTTCCATGTTGACTTGACGTCGGGTCATGGATTCCGACTCTGGCAGATACAGGGAATGGCACAGCCAGTTTTCATCATCACGTTCCGGGAAGTCGAAGCGACTATGCGCGCCACGGCTTTCGGTACGGAAGTTGGCGGATACCGCCGTTGCGTACGCGGTTTCCATCAGGTTATCCAACTCCAGGCACTCAACGCGCTGGGTGTTGAACTCGCTGGAGGTATCATCCAGGCGGGCATTTTTCAGGCGCTCACGAATGGCTTTCAGCTCTTCAAGACCTTTCGCCATCGCATCACCTTCACGGAATACCGAGAAGTTATGCTGCATACATTCCTGCAGCGCTTTACGGATCACAACCGGATCTTCACCGTCGCGGTTACCGTTCCAGCGATTCAGACGCGCCAGAGAGGCATCGATCTCTTCTTCCGTCGCATCCTGCAGGTTACCTTGCTCGGCGATAGACTCCTGCAGATGCAGACCGACCGCACGACCAAAGACCACCAGGTCCAGCAATGAGTTGCCGCCCAGACGGTTGGCACCGTGCACCGATACGCAAGCGATCTCGCCCACGGCAAACAGCCCAGGAATAACTACATCTTCGCCCTGCTCGTTCACGGTCAACGCCTGGCCAGTCACCTTGGTCGGAATACCCCCCATCATGTAGTGACAGGTTGGAATGACCGGAATCGGCTCTTTCACCGGGTCAACGTGAGCAAAGGTACGTGAAAGCTCCAGGATACCCGGCAGACGGGATTCCAGTACTTCTTTACCCAGATGGTCGAGTTTCAGTTTAGCGTGCGGACCCCATGGGCCATCACAACCACGGCCTTCACGGATTTCGATCATAATGGAGCGCGCCACCACGTCACGACCCGCAAGGTCTTTCGCGTTCGGGGCATAACGCTCCATGAAGCGTTCGCCGTGTTTGTTCAGCAGGTAACCACCTTCACCACGGCAGCCTTCTGTTACCAGCACGCCCGCACCGGCGATACCGGTTGGGTGGAACTGCCACATTTCCATATCCTGCACCGGCACGCCAGCGCGGATTGCCATACCTACGCCATCACCCGTGTTGATGTGAGCGTTGGTGGTGGACTGATAAATACGGCCTGCGCCACCGGTTGCCAGCACGGTCGCGCGGGCTTTGAAGTAAACCACTTCACCGGTTTCGATACACAGTGCGGTACAACCGACAATTGCGCCGTCGGCGTTTTTCACCAGATCTAACGCATACCACTCGGAGAAAATCGTGGTGTGGTTTTTCAGGTTTTGCTGATACAGCGTGTGCAACAGCGCGTGGCCGGTACGGTCAGCCGCCGCTGCAGTACGTGCCGCTTGCTCGCCACCGAAGTTTTTCGACTGACCGCCAAACGGACGTTGATAAATGGTGCCATTTTCCAGGCGGGAGAACGGCAGCCCCATGTGGTCCAGCTCCAGAATCGCTTCCGGGCCGGTTTTACACATATATTCAATGGCGTCCTGATCCCCAATGTAGTCCGACCCTTTCACAGTGTCGTACATGTGCCATTCCCAGTTATCTTCATGGGTATTACCGAGCGCAACGGTGATACCACCCTGCGCAGAGACGGTATGGGAACGGGTTGGGAAGACTTTGGAGAGCAGCGCACAGGTCTGACCGCTCTGGGAAATTTGCAGCGCCGCGCGCATACCTGCGCCACCGGCACCAATCACAACAGCATCAAATTCTCTGACTGGCAGTTTCATTACACACCCCACACCACAACAAATCCATAAATGACGTAAACCACCAGCGCAACGACAATGGCCAGTTGCAGAATCAGGCGAACTGCCAGAGGTTTAACGTAGTCGGTCAACACCTGCCACATGCCAATCCAGGCATGAATCAAGATGGAGAAAAGCGCCAGCAGGGTGAAGACTTTGGTGAATGCCGATGAGAAGAAACCGGTCCAGGCTTCAAAGGTCAAGTCGCCACTGGTGGCGAAGAAGCCGACCATATAGATGATGTATAACGTCAGAACGATAGCGGTGGCACGGACCAGAATGAAGTCATGTACGCCATTGCGTCCTAATGCGGAGGCGTTGCTTACCATACGAGGACTCCTGCGAGAAGTGAAAGCACGACAATGATTACAAAAGAAATTTTGGCGGAACGTGTCCCTGCTTCGAGGGTTTCTTCGAGGTAGCCAAAATCCATCAACAGATGGCGAATGCCCATTACGGCGTGATAGGCCAGCGCAATCAGAATCCCCCACAGAATCAACTCCACGAAGAAATTATTCATAATGGATGACGCGGCGAGGAAACCTTCAGGGGAGGACAGGCTGGTACCCAATAACCACAACAGGATCCCGACCGCCACGAAGGTGATCACTCCAGATACGCGATGGAGAATGGACGCTATCGCCGTGATTGGGAATCGGATCGTTTGCAGATCCAGATTGACAGGTCTTTGTTTTTTCACATTTCTTATCATGAATAACGCCCACATGCTGTTCTTATTATTCCCTTTGGACTTCGGGCACAGAAGAAAAAGACTTCTGTAGTCTGAAAGACGCCGGGATTTCCTTCCTCCGGTCTGCGTGCGGGTCAGACAGCGTCCTTACTATAACTACGCGTCATATAAAACACTGCTTCCAGTTGCTAAAACGACACGTTACAACGCTGGTTGGCTCGGGATTGCAGGGTATTCCGGAGACCTGGCGGCAGTATAGGACGTTCACAAAATCATTACAATTAACCTACATATAGTTTGTCGGGTTTTATCCCGAACAGTGACATAGGTCACGATAACAACATTATTTTAATTTTAAATCATCTGATTTGACAATCATTAAACAAAGTTGTTACAAACGACACCAGAAAAAGCATATAATGCGTAAAAGTTATGGGGTCACTCTTTCACCGGAGATTTAGTTATGTAACAGTGTGGAAGTATTGACCAATACCTTCAGGACAGTTATTAGTGATAGACAGGTTAAATAATTCGGATTGCTAAGTTGTTGATTTGTTGCTAATTCACCATGAGTTAACTGATTTACCTGCAAGCGCCCATTGCTCTGTACCCTGGTTTTCTCCTCTATCGCAGAGCGGCGAGCCGAATAACAAACTGGTAATGGTTAATTGATGAGTTGAAACAGATCTCACCTGAGTAGTCTTAAGTAATAAGGCGCTAAGGAGACCGTAAATGGCTGATACTAAAGCAAAACTCACTCTTAATGGTGACGCTGCTATTGAACTGGATGTGCTGAAAGGTACGCTCGGTCAAGATGTTATTGATATTCGTAGCCTTGGCTCAAAAGGGATGTTTACTTTTGACCCAGGTTTTACCTCTACCGCATCCTGCGAATCCAAAATTACTTTCATCGACGGTGACGAAGGTGTTTTGCTGCATCGCGGCTTCCCAATTGACCAGTTGGCGACCGAGTCCAACTATCTGGAAGTGTGTTATATCCTGCTGTACGGTGAAAAACCGTCACAGGAAGAGTACGACGAGTTCAAAACCACGGTCACTCGCCATACCATGATCCACGAGCAGATTACCCGTCTGTTCCACGGTTTCCGCCGCGACTCTCACCCGATGGCCGTTATGTGCGGTGTTACCGGTGCGCTGGCCGCGTTTTACCACGACTCGCTGGATGTCAATAATGCGCGTCACCGTGAAATCGCCGCTTTCCGTCTGCTGTCCAAAATGCCAACCATGGCAGCAATGTGCTACAAATACTCCATCGGCCAGCCGTTTGTTTATCCGCGTAACGACCTTTCCTACGCCGGTAACTTCCTGAACATGATGTTCTCCACGCCGTGCGAAAAATACGAAGTAAACCCAATCCTGGAACGCGCAATGGATCGTATTCTGATCCTGCATGCTGACCACGAACAAAACGCTTCAACCTCAACCGTACGTACCGCAGGTTCTTCCGGCGCTAACCCGTTTGCCTGCATCGCTGCCGGTATCGCTTCCCTGTGGGGGCCGGCGCACGGCGGCGCGAACGAAGCTGCACTGAAAATGCTGGAAGAAATCAGCTCAGTTAAACACATTCCGGAATTTGTTCGCCGCGCGAAAGACAAGAATGATTCTTTCCGTCTGATGGGCTTTGGTCACCGTGTTTACAAAAACTATGACCCGCGCGCCACCGTCATGCGTGAAACCTGTCATGAAGTACTGAAAGAACTGGGCACCAAAGATGACCTGCTGGAAGTGGCAATGGAGCTTGAGCACATCGCGCTCAACGACCCGTACTTCATCGAGAAGAAACTCTACCCGAACGTCGACTTCTATTCTGGCATCATTCTGAAAGCAATGGGCATCCCGTCCTCCATGTTTACCGTAATCTTCGCGATGGCACGTACCGTTGGCTGGATTGCACACTGGAACGAAATGCACACCGACGGCATGAAAATCGCCCGTCCTCGCCAGTTGTACACCGGCTACGATAAACGCGATTTTAAGTCTGATATTAAGCGTTAATTTGCCGTGCCGGATGGCGCTCATGCTTATCCGGCCTATAAAACGTTCCAGACATAGGCCGGATATGCCGCATGACGTTGCTATCCGGCACATTTCTGCTTTTTATTGCCCCTCGTAGTTTTATTCTTATCGCGCTTTCTCTATGATTTATTAAGCGTTACTTAATATTATTCAGGAGCATGGGATGCCTGTGTTGCGGTGGGGTTTACTGTTTTTACTGTCACTCCTTCTTTCCCTGCTCTTTCTGTCTGTTCATCTCCCGGGTCCCTTGCTGCTTGGGTCGATGATTGTCGGTATTATCTTCAGTATGCGCGGCATTTCACTACAACTCCCTCGCTGTGCATTTCTTGGCGCTCAGGCCATTCTCGGCTGTATGATTGCGCAAAACCTGACTGGCTCTATTTTAACCACGCTTGCAGCGCACTGGCCGGTGGTTATGGTCATCCTGCTGGCGACACTTATCAGCAGCGCGGTCATAGGATGGCTGCTGGTTCGTTACAGCAACCTGCCCGGTAACACCGGTGCGTGGGGTTCATCGCCTGGCGGAGCCGCAGCAATGGTTGCAATGGCACAGGATTACGGCGCTGACATCCGCCTGGTGGCTTTTATGCAGTATCTGCGGGTACTGTTGGTGGTGGGGGCGGCCGCACTGGTCACCCGGCTGGTAATGGGCGACCAGGCACAGGCGGTCAGCGCACAAATTGTCTGGTTTCCGCCACTGAGTATCAACCTGTTCAGTACCCTGATGTTAGCCGCCGTTGCCGGGGGGGCAGGACGCTTGCTGCGTATCCCCTCTGGCGTCATGCTCCTGCCTATGCTGGTGGGCGCATTGCTGAACGCTGGCGGTGTCATGGTAATTGAACTGCCGGAATGGCTGTTGGCAATGGCTTATATGGCTATCGGCTGGCAAATAGGCCTGGGTTTTGACAAACAGATATTTTTGATGGCACTGCGTCCGTTGCCACAAATTTTATTGTCTATTTTTTCGCTGATGACGATCTGTGCCGCCATGGCCTGGGGGCTGGCACATTATATGAAAATTGACTTTCTCACCGCCTATCTGGCGACCAGTCCGGGAGGTGTGGACTCCGTCGCAGTGATTGCCGCAGGAAGCCACGCCGACATGGCACTGGTTATGGCGATGCAAACCCTGCGACTGTTCAGTATTTTATTAACCGGGCCGACAGTCGCGCGGTTTATCTCAGCGCATGCGCCAAAACAGCCCGCTTAGTGCTGGCATCCCGGGCACCAGTAAAACGGTCGTGAAGAGAGCATCGTTTTCTCAATAATACCGCCACAGCGCTCACAGGACTCGCCATCCCGATGGAACACCTTAAAGCGAAATAACGCCCCGTGATGCTTATTCTCATCAGCCAGCCCACGGGTGTTGTAGGACAGGCGTGGAATCTCGAGCAACGCATGCGCCAGTGCGCTGAGCTGTTCATCACTCAGTTGCGATGCTTTATGCTGACCGGTCAGTCCAACCTGCCAGAGAATTTCTACCCGCAGATAGTTCCCCAGTCCCGCCAGAAACGCCTGATCCAACAGTAAGCCAGAAAACTGCCGATTGCGAAAACGGGGTGACAGCAAGCGCGCTTTAACCTCCTCAGACGTTAAACGCAGATCCAGCACGTCCGGCCCTACCCGTTGCAGAAACGGATGGGTCGCCAATTGTGCTGATGTCAGCATCTCAATATCAGACGCGCTATAGAGCAGGATGGTTTTATCGTGTGTTTGCAGTTTGACACGCAGCACACGCGTCGTTTCCGGTATATTTCCGGTCTCCACCACCCGCCATACGCCGTAAAGCTGATTGTGGCTGTATAGCGTCAGGCCATTTGAAAAGTGGGTCAGCAATGCTTTCCCCCGCGTTTCAAGCTGGGTAACACGCTGCCCGATGAGTTGAGACTGATACGGTTTTAACTGCTCAAAGGCAAACCAGACATCCGTCAGCGGTTTGCCTTTGACTGCCGCCTCCAGGTTATCCGCCGCGCGGCGGATCTCCGGGCCTTCAGGCATAATACTGTCCTTGGTTAGTGTGTTGCACCGCCCGTCACTGCAATATCGCTGTCCACCTGCAATGCAGTGTCAATGGCAATTTCCAGCGCCCGGCGCACCGTTTCGCTCGCCATACTTGGCGCTCCGGGGTGCGCGGCGGCCTGTTGTGGCAGATAAGGAATATGGATAAAACCGCCCTTCACTGCCGGTGTGTCGCGTAACGTATGCAGCAGGCCATACATCACATGATTACAAACAAAGGTACCTGCTGTTTGGGAAACCGAGGCTGGGATACCCACATTGCGCATGGCCATCACCATCGCTTTGATTGGCAGTGTGCTAAACCATGCCGCCGGACCCTCGGCGACAATCGGCACATCAACAGGCTGCTGACCGTGGTTATCCGCAATACGCGCATCGTCCACGTTGATCGCTACACGCTCAACGGTGATATCTGTACGGCCTCCTGCCTGCCCCACCGCCAGCACCAACGACGGTGACAGCGCGTCAATCGCGGCATTAAGTACGGTTAGAGACTCGCCAAATACGCACGGTAGCTGACGCGCAACGACACGACATCCGGCAATGATAGCATTGTCGAGCCCGGAGACCACTTCCCAGGAAGGGTTAACTGACTCTCCGCCAAAGGGTTCAAATCCGGTGATTAAGACCGTTTTCATCCTTCCTCCTTACAGGAACATCAGGAAATACATCAGGAACACGTTAACCAGCAACAGCAGTATGCCGGTTGGCACCTGCGCTTTAATCACGGCGTTTTTATCCGGCAACTCCAGCAGGGCTGCAGGCACGATGTTAAAGTTAGCTGCCATCGGTGTCATTAAGGTTCCGCAATATCCGGAGAACATCCCTATAGCCGCCATCACCGCGGGGTTACCACCATGCTGCAACACAAGAATTGGAATACCGATCCCGGCGGTTACAATCGGGAAAGCAGCAAATGCGTTCCCCATGACCATCGTCAACAGCGCCATGCCAATGGTGTATACCGCCACAGCGATAAAGCGGCTATCTACCGCGAGGTACTCCTGGGTCAGATACGATATACCACTGCCCACCCCTGCCGCCGTAAACAGCAGCCCGAGCGTCGCCAGAATTTGCGGCAGGATGAACGCCCAGCCGATGGAGTCCAGCAGACGGCGGGCTTCCTGAATGGGCTGATGGACGCGCTCATGGGTCATTTTTATCGCCATTGCCAGGCCAATCAGCGAGCCTGCCGTCATAGAAAAGAGCGTGACCAGCGTGGCGTGATTCCCCGGCCCAAACAGTGCATCCTGCAAGCCCGGAATATGGTTAAACATCAGTACACCGATAACGGTCACCACCGGAATAGCCAGCGCCGGAAAAAACAGGCGATTACCCAGTCGGCTGGCGCTTTCTTCACGCTGCTGCTGGGTGCGTTGATGATAACTTCCCAGTTTCACACCGCCAAACCCGGCAATCAGCGCCAATACGACTACCGCAATGCCGACCGCGATATGTACCGTACGTTTGTCACCAAACAGTGAGTACGTCCAGTCGCCAAGCAGGAACAGCACACCATACAGTCCCCAAAACAGCCCCGTGCTCAGACGACGTGGGTTCGCTTTGTCCTGCCAGGACATCACCGCCACAATCAACAGTACCGCGCCCGCCAGCCAGTAGAGATAGCTTTGCTGAAAATTCATTGCGCTGCTCCTTTCGCTGCCGCATTGGCTTTCGCCACCTCACGCTGCAGATAGTTATCCAGACGCCACAAGCGCGTACCGTGGATCAAGAAGGCGCAAATTGCCGTTGGGATTCCCCACAACGCGATATGCAGTGGCTCGGTCTGGATCCCACCGGACTCCAGCATAAAGTTGTGCATGAAAATGATCGCCCCAAAGGCAACGAAGATGTCTTCGCCGAAAAACAGACCAACGTTGTCAGTCGCCGCAGACATTGCACGCAGGCGATAACGCACGGCCCCCGGCAATTCACCGTGGTTTTTCTCCGCGGCCCCTTCAGCCATCGGGGCTAATAACGGGCGTACCATCTGAGGGTGTCCCCCCAGGCTGGTCAAGCCCAGCGCGGCGGTCGCTTCACGAATAAACAGATAGACAATGAGCAGACGACCACTGGTGGCGCTACGGATTTTCGCGATCCACGCCTGGGCTCGCTCTTTCAGCCCGTGACGTTCCAGCAGACCAATGACTGCCAGCGGAATCAGCAGGATAAACGGCAGGTTGCGGGTGTTGAGAAAGCCTTCACCCAGCTTTTCGAGAATAGTGGCGATTGGCATATGCGCTGCCAGCCCGGTGACGATCCCGGCAACGATAACCACCAATACCGGGTTAAAACGTAAAAGAAATCCGACCACGATGACGGCGATCCCCGTCAATGGCCAGAGAGAAATAGCCTCTCCCATAATTAAATCCCTTATGTTGTTGTGTTGTATGTTATTGTTTTGTATTAAAAATACTTATGCGCTAATTTGAATATTGCAGGCTCTGAACGCGCTGCGCAAACGACGGGCAAAAGCGAGTGCGTGCTCACCATCCCCGTGAATGCATACCGTCTGCGCGGTTACGCTTGCCCATGTTCCACTCTGACTTTTTACTCTCCCGAACTGCACCATTTCTAACGTTTGCGCCAGCGCCTGCTCTTCGTCTTCGATCAGTGCACCTGGCTGACTACGCGGAACCAGACTACCATCAGCCTGATACCCCCGATCTGCAAAAACCTCCTGACGCGTCTCCAGACCATAATGTTCACCGGCACGGATCAATTCGCTCCCCGCAAGCCCTACCAGTATCAATGACGGATCGCAGGCATAAACCGCTCTGGCTATCGCATCGGCCAGCACAGGATCTTTTGCGGCCTGGTTATAGAGCATGCCGTGCGGTTTCACGTGGCGCATCACGCCTCCTTCTGCCCGGGTGATGACAGACAGGGCACCAATTTGATACAGCGTTTGTGCATAAACCGTTTCGGCAGGCAGATTCATAGCACTACGACCAAAATTTTCCCGGTCCGGAAAACCTGGGTGTGCCCCCACAGCCACGCCGTTTTTCAGCGCTTCCCGCACACTTGCCAGCATGGTTTGTGCGTCTCCGGCATGAAATCCACAGGCGATATTGGCCGATGACACCAGTTGAAGAAGCGTCGCGTCGTTCGCACAGCCTTCACCGAGATCTGCATTCAAATCAATTTTCATCGTTAAGTCGCCATGTTAACTGTTCCAGATAGCGCTGCTGATCGTGACGTGCCTTCAACGCCTCTTCCAGCGAGCACTGAACAAAGTGAATCGGTTGTCCAAGAGGGATTTGCGCAAGGTGATACATATCCGCCTCGATGATACAGGCGATACGCGGATATCCGCCCGTGGTCTGGGCATCGTTCATCAGTACAATTGGCTGCCCGTTATGCGGGACCTGTACCACGCCGGGAAGCAAACCGTGTGACAACATCTCGCGGTCTGTCGTGCGTGTCAGTGGCTGCCCCTGCAGACGATACCCCATACGGTTACTCTGTGGGCTCAGTCGCCACGGCGAGCGCCAGAACGATGCCTGCGATGCCTCGTCAAATTCCTGATATTCGGGTCCAGGTAACGCACGAATGTGGTTGCCCCACATCAACTGTTTTACCCCTTGTGGGCCATTGAATTGTCGTGTTGATACGCCAATCGCCAACTTATCGCCATCGCGTAACAAACGTCCTTCAAACCCGCCAATACCGACTTTCAAATCGGTACTGCGCGATCCCATAACGTCGGGAACATCAATACCGCCTGCCACCGCCAGGTAACTGCGCATACCATGATGCGGGTGTTTTAATGACAGGCGTTGTCCGGCTTTAACTGGCAACCGCCAACCGCTCCATACCGGAGTACGATCCAAATGCGCTTCGCATCCCGCGCCGGTCAAGGCAAACCAACCATCCGCTTCAAACTCCACCACCAGCTGACCTAACGTGACTTCCAGCGCGGCAGCATTCGCATCATTTCCTACCAGCAGATTAGCAACGTTTAATGCCGGTTTGTCCAACGCGCCGCAGTGGCTTACCCCTGACTGACGAAAGCCATGACGCCCCCCATCCTGTACGGAGGTGTACAGGCCAGCACGAATGATGTTTAACATACGCCCTCCTTCTGCGGGACAAAACGTACAGTATCTCCAGCCCGTAACAGGATCGGCTCCTCGCGCTGCGGATCAAAAAGCTTAACGGCGGTACGTCCTATCAGTTGCCACCCGCCGGGCGTTGCAATCGGGTAGATACCGGTTTGTGAACCGCCGATCCCCACTGAACCTGCCGGAACAAGTAAGCGCGGTTCAGCTCGTCTTGGCGTATGCAATGGTTCCGGTAAGCTCCCAAGATAGGGAAATCCCGGCTGAAACCCCAAAAACCAGACGACATAATCAACTGACGCATGCAATTCAACGACCTGCTTGTCGCTCAAACCACTGTGCCGGGCAACTTCGGCCAGATCGGGCCCATATTCGCCGCCATAGATAACGGGGATTTCGACAAAACGCGAATCCGGCTCCATCGCCTCGCTCTCTTCCCACCAACTTTGCAGGCGTTCAATTGCATCCAGCGCCAGCGTCTGCGGGGAATTCAGGATCACCGTGATATTGTTCATCCCCGGGATGGCCTCAAGTACATTCGGAGCATCAGCCAGACGCTGAGCCAGACGCCAGATGCGTTTCTGAGTTGCCAGCGTAATCGGCGGTTCCAGCTCCAGAACCACCGCAGTTTCACCTAACAGATAACAACGCGCTCGCTGCACTTTCGTCCCTCTTTATCAGGCTGGGTTAGGGATGTCGATGAACGTCACATCCAGATCGGTATTTTCATTCAGCCATTCGCTCAAGGCACGAATACCACCGCGTTCGGTAGCATGGTGACCGGCAGCATAGAAATGCAGTCCCTGCTCGCGGGCAGAGTGAATGGTTTGTTCAGAAACTTCCCCGGTAATGAAGGCATCAACACCAAAGCGGGCCGCACTATCAATGAAACTTTGACCGCCCCCCGTACACCAGGCAACACGCTGAACGTTTTCAGGCCCGGTATCGCCGCACCATAACGGTTTACGTCCCAGACGCGCTTCAATCCAGGATGCCAGTTCCAGCCCCGGAACGGGCATGGAGAGTTCTCCCCACGGTACCAGAGGCTCTATCTCCCCCATCACAGTGATGCCCAACAGCGCGGCCAGCTGTGCGTTATTCCCCAGTTCGGGGTGGGCATCCAACGGCAGATGCCAGCCATACAGGTTGATATCATTTTCCAGCAGCGTTTTCAGACGTCGGCGCTTCATGCCGCGAATCACCGGAGATTCGCCCTTCCAGAAATAACCATGATGAACGATGACCGCATCGGCCCCAAGGCGAACAGCTTCATCCAGTAGTGCCTGGCTTGCGGTTACGCCGGTCACGATTTTTTGCACCGTTTCTTTGCCCTCAACCTGCAAACCATTCGGTGCATAGTCGCTTATGGCTGCGCTGTTCAGCTTGTCATTAATCAGTTGTTCCAGCTCGGTGTTTTTCATCATCGTCCTCGTTGTCATAAATTCTGCCTGCTCAATCAGCAACACAGCTTCAGTTAAAATAGCGTCCTCACCTCCGTTCGTCGATAGCCATTTCGCTGACACATCAAGAAACAATCACGCGGCCTGTAAACGTAAATTGCTTACCACCATGAGATCGTATTCATGTATATTTATGCAATCAGACAGCATATTGCAAAAATAATCAGATCTGTATCAAAGTTACAACTTTAAGGAAACACACTCACACGGCACGTTCCTTCCGTCGTGAGGCATTTACTTCGAGAAAATAATGAATAAACAAGCATCTCAGCCGCGCGCAATTTATTACGTCGTCGCGCTGCAAATTTGGGAATACTTCAGTTTTTATGGCATGCGTGCACTGCTGATCCTGTATCTCACTAACCAGCTTAAGTACAACGATAATCACGCGTATGAACTGTTCAGTGCTTACTGTTCGCTGGTGTATGTCACGCCGATTCTCGGGGGATACCTGGCGGATAAAGTGCTCGGTAACCGTATGGCGGTAATGATTGGCGCATTTTTGATGGCAGTGGGACATTTGGTCCTGGGTGCCAGTGAAATGGCTCCGGCGTTTCTCTACTTATCTCTGGCCATTATTGTCTGTGGCTACGGTTTGTTTAAATCCAACATCAGTTGCCTGCTGGGTGAATTGTATAAACCGGAAGATCCGCGCCGTGACGGCGGATTCTCTCTGCTCTATGCCGCCGGTAACATTGGTTCAATTATTGCCCCTATCGCCTGCGGCTATGTGCAGGAAGAGTACAGTTGGGCAATGGGCTTTGCGCTGGCCGCTATCGGTATGCTGGCCGGGCTGGTCATTTTCTTATGCGGGAATCGTCATTTTGCTCACACCACCGGCGTCAACAAAGCCGTGCTGTGTGCCAAATCGTTCATTCTGCCGAACTGGGCCTGGCTGCTGGTTCTGCTGGTCGCCACACCACTTTTAATTACCGTCCTGTTCTGGAAAGAGTGGTCCGTGTACGCGCTGATTGTCGCCACTGTCATTGGTTTGGCGGTTCTGGCAAAAATCTACCGTCAGGCGCAAACGCAGAAACAGCGTAAAGAACTGGGTCTGATCGTAACCCTGACCTTCTTCAGCTTGTTGTTCTGGGCCTTTGCACAGCAGGGTGGTAGTTCCATCAGCTTGTATATCGACCGCTTTGTTAATCGCGACGTGATGGGATATTCAGTCCCAACTGCCATGTTCCAGTCAGTAAACGCCTTCGCCGTCATGTTGTGCGGCATCGTGCTGGCCTGGGTGGTCAAAGAAAGCGTGAGTGGCAATCGTACCGTTCGTATCTGGGGTAAGTTTGCTCTCGGTCTGGGGTTAATGAGTGCTGGTTTCTGTATTCTGACCTTAAGCGCCCGCTGGTCCGCCGCATATGGGCACTCCTCTATGCCGTTGATGGTTTTAGGGCTGGCAGTTATGGGTTTCGCCGAGCTGTTTATCGACCCGGTCGCCATGTCACAAATTACACGCATAGAGATCCCAGGGGTAACCGGCGTATTAACCGGCATCTATATGCTGCTTTCCGGGGCCATTGCCAACTACCTGGCGGGTGTGATTGCCGACCAGACATCACAGGGTGCGTTTGATGCTTCCGGTGCCATCAACTATTCCATCAACGCCTATATTGATGTCTTTAGCGAAATTACCTGGGGCGCGCTGGCCTGTGTGGCGCTGGTGCTGTTGATTTGGTTATATCAATCACTCAAATTTAAAAACCGTCCTCTCGCGGTAGAGTCCTGAGTTTACGGGCCCGACGATGTAATATCACTCGGGCCCGTTATTTATCCGCAGGTTACGAATTCTTTGCCGCTAAATCCTCTTCAGACAGACCTGTAACCAGTAACACCATTTCGCGATCTATTCCCTGCGCCAGCATAGTTTGCGCTATACGCAAAGCGGCTTCGTGTTTACCTTGTTGTAACCCCTGTTGTAATCCTTCCTGTAATCCATCTAACCTTAACCGTTCTGCAATAGTCATCAGCCTCTCCTTGTGTTGGGGGATCCGTTGCGCCATCTCTTGCAAAAACTCATTGAAGCGAGATTCATCACCGGATTGCAGAATGTAATTAAACATCGCCTGGAGCTGCGTGTCATTAGCACATCCAGTAAGGATCAGTGAGGCCAGCTGTTCTACCAACCCTATCAAATCCCGCTGGCGGATATGCTTTTGCATCAGTTCCAACAACGCCATTCGCCTGTGCGCCATGATTTCGTCATCCGGCACCACCGTGATATCCACCAGCGGAAATGTGTTGGCATAAAGTTGCCGGGCCGCCACAGGATCGGCGAACGCATCCAACCAGCATAGTGAATACGGGTACGGGCTTCGACAGCCATGATAAAACAGCATCGGTATTACCAGCGGCAGTTCCTTGTGCCCGGCATCCAGATGGCGCTGCATGGCTGCTATCGCATAACGCAGCAGACGAAAAGCCATATGCGGATCGGCTGAACTTTGGTGCTCGATTACGACATAGACATAGCCATCGCCGTCGCGTGTGCGCAGCGACCAGAGCACATCGGAGTAGCGGGAACGCAAATCTGCTTCAATAAAGCTCTCGGACTCTAACTTCAGCGTATCCAAATCGCAAAGTGTTCGCAAAGAAGCAGGAAGATGTATGTCGAGGAAATCCCGCGCAGTTTCGGGATGGTATAAAAACGTTTTAAATACCGCATCATGCGGTGTGGAAGTCGTCGTCGTTATCATCGTGTTCCGTCACCTGAAAAGAAGATAACGGAACTTTACTGCCCGGGGAGCACCCCGCACATCCAGCCATTAGCAGACTTGCGCGCCCTCTTCAGCGCTAAATGTGTACAACTGCAACATATTCATTCTGCTGGAAGGCATTACACAGAAATCTTCTACCCTCACGCCTTACGCGCGGCCTCATAGGCAGCCAGCGTGGCTAACCTTGCCTGCTTATGATCGACAATCGGACGAGGATAATGGAGTATCACCTGCATTTTTTCCGCCCACGTCCACGGTTCGTGAATGGCTTTTCCCGGTACATCGCGTAATTCCGGTACCCATTGGCGGATAAAATCACCGTCACGGTCGAATTTCTCCCCCTGGGTGGTGGGATTAAAAATACGGAAATACGGCGCCGCATCCGTGCCGGTAGAAGCTGCCCACTGCCAGCCACCATTATTCGCCGCCAGATCGCCGTCGATCAGTTGTGACATGAAATACTGCTCACCCTTTCGCCAGTCGATCAGCAGGTCTTTCACCAAAAAACTCGCCGCGATCATGCGTAAACGATTGTGCATCCACCCTGTGCCGTTAAGCTGGCGCATCGCCGCATCCACAATGGGATAGCCCGTATTCCCCGTTTTCCAGGCCTGCAAATGCACCGGATTATTTTGCCATTGCACACGATCGGTCCAGCGAATAAAGGGCTGATGCCGACACAGTGCGGGATAGTACGTCAGTAGATGGCGGTAAAATTCGCGCCAGATGAGCTCGTTTAACCAAACGCTCCCGGCGCCTCCCTCTGGCGCCTGCGGTTGCTCGACTAACAAACGGTGCAGACACTGGCGCGGTGATAACCCGCCGGTGGCAAGGCTTGCCGACAACCGACTGGTACCTTCATTTGCCGGGAAATCACGTTGTTGTTCGTATTCTGCCGCACCCTGCTGGCAAAACTGACGTAATTGCGCGATAACCGATTTTTCTTCTACCGGGAAAAGCGCCACATCAAAATCCTGCTGCGGATAGTTGAGCGTAATTGGCGTTGATGGGGAGGGAATTGCGCCGCTTTCGCGGGTTTTTGGTGCCGCAACACACTCCGGGATACTGTCTTTTAACCGCTTCAGCCAGGCATTTTTAAACGGCGTAAAGACTTTATACATCTCATGATTCCCGGTCATTACCGCGCCCGGCGCCAGGATTACGCTATCGTCAAAGCCCTCACACAGCACCTGCGGTAATGATTTTTCTACCTGAGCATCGCGCTGGCGTTCGTTGATTTCGTACTGATAGTTATAAAACAGTCGGCTAACGTCATGCTGCGCGCAGACATTTTTGACGATCTCTACGCTGGCGGTGAAATCCCCGACGTCATAAACCAGCAGCGGGATGCCTTTTTCTGCCAGCGCCGTGTGCAGCGCATTCAACTGCTTGCCGACAAACGCCGCCTGACGCGGTGACATATCATGCGCTTTCCACTGTGCCGGCGTGGCAATATATAACGCCAATACCCGTGCCGAACGATCCCGACATGCCGCTGCCAGCGCAAGATTGTCATGCAGACGTAAATCGCGCCGAAACCAGACCAGATGAGTGGTCATAAAACTCCCGAATAAAAATTAAGCTTTGCCGTGTAAACGCAGAATCGCAGGCCAGAGTTCAAAGTAACGTTGCCCGGACAACCAGCTGTTCGGGTGTTCCGTCATATAGTGTTGGAGGAGCACCAATGGCGCAAGCAGCGGCTGCATCTCACGTCGATAGTTATCGATTATTGAGGTCAGTTCCTGACGTTGACGAAGATTGAGCTGGTTACGGAAATAGCCCTGCACATGCATCAGGACATTAGTATGGTTGCGTCGGGTGGCGTGATTAAACAGCAGATGAATCAACCGCAAACGGTACTCAGTATAAAAAGCATCGAGGCTTGCCCATTCGTGGATTGCGGCAACAAAAGGGCCGAGCTCACGATACTCCGGTTGGGAATGTGCCAGTAGCACCAGCTTGTAACGGGTGTGAAAATCAATCAATGCACCACGTGATAATCCGCTCTGGCGCAGTCGGTGCAATTCATGCAAGGCATAAATACGTACCAGCGTATTCTCGTCAAACAGAAATTTATCGTTCGCTTCTGTGGTCAGACAGGCGCGGATACCAACAGAAATTCTCTTGCTCATCGCCACTCCTTATCCGTTACACAGGTAAGTGTAGACTGCGACGTATAAAAAAACCGCCACATTGCTGTTGGCGGTTTTTTTGAGCCTGAACGGTAACTTAGTAGAAATCGCAGGTGGCTTTTTCAGCCTGCTCCATCCACACCGGCTTATCACTGGTTTTCGACCAGACGCGATGCAGGTAGCTATAAAAACGGGCACGGTCTTTCCAGAACAGCATGACCGGCAGTGCCAGAACACCAGCCAGTACGGCAAAGGTACGGCGCAAGAAAACAATGTGTGCTGGATATTCTTTATAAAAGTCCATAATCCTCTCCCATATATCTGTTCGGTGAATCGCACCGGAAAAATAAACTTGGTTAACTGATGAAAATAATACCGCCTTGTGCGTAATTTTACTACTCATCCGACCACTTATTTTTATCTATTGATGCTCCGTTTAACCTAAATCCGTAAGAAAGTTACATAAAAGTTAAATTAATACTAATCATTAGTTAAATAATGGTCTTTGCCATTTTTATACTTTTTTTACACCCCGCCCGCAGATTTTTGCGAAATCTTTGCAACCAAAAACCTACGCTCTGGTTATCACATTTATGCCACTGGAGGTGCACTGTGAGTGCAGGCGTGATAACCGGCATTGTGCTGGTCTTTTTGTTACTGGGTTATCTGGTGTATGCCTTGATTAATGCGGAGGCGTTCTGATGGCAGCGCAAGGATTTTTACTCATCGCCAGTTTCCTGCTGGTGCTGTTTATTATCGCCAGGCCGCTGGGCTTTGGGCTGGCGCGTCTTATCAACAACACCTCCTTACCCGGCCTTGCAGGCGTTGAGCGTGTGCTGTGGCGTGGGCTGGGTATTTCGCAGCAGGAAATGACCTGGCTGCACTATTTGCTGGCAATCCTCGCCCTTAATATCCTCGGTCTGCTGATACTGTTTGCGATGTTGATGGCGCAAAACCTGCTGCCGCTGAATCCGCAACAGTTGCCGGGGCTATCGTGGGATCTCGCGCTCAATACCGCTGTTAGTTTTGTGACCAACACCAACTGGCAGTCCTATGCAGGCGAAACCACTTTAAGCTACTTCAGCCAGATGGCCGGCCTGACTGTGCAGAATTTCCTGTCTGCGGCGACAGGTATTGCAGTGATCTTTGCCCTGGCTCGCGCCTTTACGCGCCAAAGTATGAACACGCTGGGGAATGCCTGGGTGGATCTGGTACGCATTACGCTGTGGATATTACTGCCGATTTCTCTACTCATCGCGCTGTTTTTCATCCAGCAAGGTGCGCTGCAAAACCTGCTGCCTTATCAGGCGATCACCACGCTTGAAGGGGCAAAACAACTGCTGCCGATGGGACCTGTCGCCTCACAAGAGGCCATTAAGATGCTCGGTACCAACGGCGGCGGCTTTTTTAATGCCAACTCCTCACATCCGTTTGAAAACCCAACCGCGCTGACCAACATGGTACAGATGTGGGCGATCTTCTTAATTCCCGCGGCGCTGTGTTTCGCCTTTGGCGACGTCGTGGGCGATCGTCGACAGGGACGCACCTTGCTATGGGCTATGTCGCTCATTTTTGTTGTTTGCGTGGCGGTTGTGATGTGGGCCGAGGTGCAAGGTAACCCGCATCTGATGGCGTTTGGCGCAGATAGCAATATCAACATGGAAGGTAAAGAGAGCCGCTTTGGCGTGCTGGTCAGTAGTCTGTTTGCGGTCGTCACGACGGCCGCATCCTGTGGTGCAGTTATTGCTATGCACGACTCCTTCACTGCGCTGGGCGGCATGGTACCGATGTGGTTGATGCAGATTGGCGAAGTGGTGTTCGGCGGTGTGGGGTCAGGGTTGTACGGCATGCTGTTGTTCGTGCTGCTGGCGGTCTTTATTGCCGGACTGATGATTGGCCGCACTCCGGAATATCTGGGTAAAAAAATCGATGTCCGCGAAATGAAAATGACCGCGCTGGCGATTCTGGTTACCCCTGCGTTGGTGCTGCTTGGGACAGCGATAGCCATGATGAGCGATGCCGGGCGTAGCGCCATGCTCAATCCTGGGCCGCATGGTTTTAGCGAGGTGCTGTACGCAGTCTCGTCTGCCGCCAATAACAACGGTAGCGCTTTTGCCGGATTAAGTGCCAACAGTCCATTCTGGAACAGCCTGCTGGCCGCGTGCATGTTCTTCGGCCGCTTCGGCGTCATTATCCCGGTGATGGCGATTGCCGGTTCACTTGTCGGTAAAAAGAGTCAGCCAGCAAGTCCCGGCACGCTACCTACCCACGGTGCGCTGTTTGTTGGATTGTTGATCGGTACGGTGTTGCTGGTTGGCGCCCTCACCTTTGTTCCTGCGCTGGCGCTTGGCCCGGTAGCAGAATACCTCTCTTTACGTTGAGTGATGCGGAGCACATGACTATGAGTCGCAAGCAACTGGCGCTGTTCGAACCTTCTCTGGTCGCACAAGCGCTAATGGACGCAGTGAAAAAATTAAGTCCACATACTCAGTGGCGTAACCCGGTGATGTTTATCGTCTGGCTGGGCAGTCTGTTGACCACCCTGTTAACGGTAGCGATGGCGACAGGCCATATGTCAGGTAACCCAGTGTTTACCGGCGCGATAAGCCTCTGGCTGTGGGTGACCGTTCTGTTCGCTAACTTTGCGGAAGCGCTGGCTGAAGGGCGTAGTAAAGCGCAGGCCAACAGCCTGAAAGGGGTCAAAAAAACCGCCTTTGCCCGTAAACTTCGTGAACCCAAATATGGCACGCAAATGGATCACGTGCCAGCCGAGGAGTTACGCAAAGGAGATATCGTGCTGGTGGAAGCTGGCGATATTATCCCTTGTGACGGCGAAGTTATCGAAGGTGGTGCCTCGGTGGATGAAAGCGCCATTACCGGGGAATCCGCGCCAGTAATCCGTGAATCCGGCGGCGATTTTGCCTCCGTCACTGGCGGGACACGCATTCTCTCGGACTGGCTGGTGATCGCGTGTAGCGTCAACCCCGGAGAAACATTTCTCGATCGAATGATTGCCATGGTCGAAGGCGCACAGCGACGTAAAACGCCAAATGAAATCGCGCTGACGATCCTACTGATTGCCCTGACTATCGTCTTTCTGTTGGCAACCGCCACACTGTGGCCGTTCTCTGCCTGGGGCGGCAGTGCGGTCAGCATCACGGTACTTGTCGCCCTGCTGGTCTGTCTGATCCCCACCACGATCGGTGGGCTGCTCTCCGCGATTGGCGTCGCCGGGATGAGCCGCATGCTGGGTGCGAACGTTATCGCCACCAGCGGACGTGCGGTAGAAGCGGCTGGCGACGTCGATGTCCTGCTGTTGGATAAAACCGGCACCATCACGCTGGGTAACCGCCAGGCCTCTGATTTTCTGCCCGCCCAGGGCGTGGACGAAAAAACACTGGCCGACGCTGCACAGCTTTCATCACTGGCCGACGAAACGCCGGAAGGCCGTAGCATCGTTGTCCTGGCTAAACAGCGCTTTAACCTGCGGATACGTGATGTACAGTCGCTCCATGCCACCTTTGTGCCGTTTACCGCGCAAAGCCGGATGAGCGGTATCAACATCGATAACCGAATGATCCGCAAAGGCTCCGTAGATGCTATTCGTCGTCACGTCGAAGCCAACGGCGGCCACTTCCCTGCCGATGTAGAGCAGAAAGTCGAAAACGTTGCTCGCCTTGGCGCGACGCTGCTGGTCGTTGCTGAAGGTTCGCGGGTGCTGGGTGTGATAGCCCTGAAAGATATTGTCAAAGGTGGGATTAAAGAACGTTTTGCTCAGCTGCGCAAAATGGGCATCAAAACGGTGATGATCACCGGCGACAACCGCCTGACTGCTGCAGCAATCGCCGCAGAGGCGGGAGTGGATGACTTTTTAGCCGAAGCGACACCGGAAGCCAAGCTGGCACTGATTCGTCAGTATCAGGCGGAAGGTCGTTTGGTGGCGATGACTGGCGACGGAACCAACGACGCCCCGGCACTGGCGCAGGCCGATGTCGCGGTCGCGATGAACTCCGGGACCCAGGCCGCGAAGGAAGCGGGCAACATGGTGGATCTCGACTCTAACCCCACCAAGCTGATTGAAGTGGTGCACATTGGTAAACAGATGCTGATGACACGCGGATCGCTGACCACCTTTAGTATCGCCAACGACGTGGCGAAATATTTCGCCATCATCCCGGCTGCGTTCGCCGCAACTTACCCGCAGCTTAACGCACTGAACGTCATGCGACTGCATTCGCCGGATTCTGCGATCCTGAGCGCCGTCATCTTCAATGCGTTGGTGATTGTCTTCCTGATCCCACTGGCGCTGAAGGGGGTGAGCTACAAGCCGTTATCCGCTTCCGCCATGCTGCGCCGCAATCTGTGGATCTACGGTCTGGGCGGCCTGGTTGTGCCGTTTATCGGTATCAAAGTGATTGATTTACTGCTGACCCTGCTGGGTCTGGTGTGAGGTTTCAGATGAGTGGATTACGTCCTGCATTATCAACATTGCTTTTCCTGATGCTTATCACCGGCGGTGTTTATCCGCTGCTGACCACCGCGCTGGGGCAGTGGTGGTTCCCCCACCAGGCTAACGGGTCACTTCTGCGTGAGGGTCAGATAATTCGCGGTTCTGAACTGATCGGGCAAAATTTTACCGCCGCGGGTTATTTTCATGGACGCCCGTCGGCAACGGCAGAAGTACCCTATAATCCAATGGCTTCGGGTGGCAGCAACCTGGCAGCGAGCAACCCGGAGCTGGATAAGCAGCTACAAAGCCGAATTGCCGCACTGCGTGCTGCTAACCCACAGGCTAGCCCTGTTGTGCCCGTGGAACTGGTCACCGCGTCCGCCAGCGGTTTGGACAATAACCTGACACCCGATGCGGTCGCCTGGCAAATTCCCCGCGTGGCGCAAGCCCGCAACCTCAGCGTTGAAGAGGTTACGCAGTTGGTTGCACACTATACACAAAAGCCGCTGGTCAGTTTCATCGGCCAGCCGGTAGTGAACCTCGTGGAACTTAATTTAGCGCTGGATAAGCACTGAGAAAAAGGACATGCATAGCGAACCCCTACGCCCCAACCCCGATCGCCTGCTGGAGCAGACCACCGCGCCGCACCGGGGAAAACTGAAAATTTTCTTTGGCGCTTGTGCGGGCGTAGGGAAAACCTGGGCCATGCTGGCGGAGGCACAACGGCTACGATCGCAGGGGTTGGATGTGCTGATTGGTGTGGTGGAAACCCACGGGCGCAAGGAGACCGCCGCACTTCTGGACGGTCTCACCGTGCTACCGCTGAAACGTCAGGCACACCGTGGA
This sequence comes from Citrobacter sp. Awk 2, assembly GCF_028069815.1. NCBI lineage: Bacteria > Pseudomonadati > Pseudomonadota > Gammaproteobacteria > Enterobacterales > Enterobacteriaceae > Citrobacter > Citrobacter sp. Awk 2. Next base: position 3,342 of record NZ_JANEWL010000043.1, on the reverse strand, counting down.
CGGCATATCAGCGAGTTCGATCTTGATGCCGCCCTCGCCCGCCGTCCGGCGCTGATTTTGATGGACGAACTGGCGCACAGCAATGCGCCAGGATCACGCCACCCCCGGCGCTGGCAAGATATTGAAGAACTGCTGGAAGCCGGGATTGATGTTTTTACCACCGTTAACGTTCAGCATCTGGAAAGTCTGAATGATGTGGTCAGCGGCGTCACCGGTATTCAGGTGCGCGAAACCGTTCCTGACCCGTTTTTCGATGCCGCTGACGATGTGGTCCTGGTCGATCTCCCCCCCGACGATTTGCGTCAGCGCCTGAACGAAGGCAAGGTCTATATTGCCGGTCAGGCAGAGCGTGCTATCGAGCATTTCTTCCGCAAAGGTAATTTGATAGCGCTGCGCGAACTGGCCCTGCGCCGCACCGCCGATCGGGTAGACGATCAGATGCGTGCCTGGCGGGGACGCCCAGGAGAAGAAAAAGTCTGGCATACCCGCGATGCCATTTTACTGTGTATTGGACACAACACCGGCAGCGAGAAACTGGTGCGAGCCGCTGCACGCCTGGCGGCACGTCTCGGCAGCGTCTGGCATGCGGTATATGTTGAAACACCTGCGCTACACCGGCTACCCGAAAAACAGCGGCGGGCAATCTTAAGCGCGCTGCGACTGGCACAGGAACTGGGGGCGGAAACCGCCACTCTCTCCGACCCGGCCGAAGATAAAGCCGTTGTCCGTTATGCCCGGGAACATAACCTGGGGAAAATTGTGCTCGGGCGTCCGACAACCCGTCGTTGGTGGCGCAGCGATTCCTTTGCAGACAAGCTGGCTCATCGCGCACCAGACCTCGACCTGATGATTGTCGCGCTGGACGATCCCCCTTCTCGTCAGACATTACAAACCACGGATAACCGCACCTTTAAGGATAAATGGCGGGTACAAATCCAGGGTTGCGTGGTCGCCGCTGCATTGTGTGCTGTTACGACGTTGATTGCCATGCAGTGGCTGGTCGCATTTGATGCAGCCAACCTGGTGATGCTCTATCTACTGGGCGTGGTGGTGATCGCCCTGTTCTACGGGCGCTGGCCGTCGGTGGTGGCCACATTTATCAACGTCGCCAGCTTTGATCTCTTCTTTATTGCTCCACGCGGCACGCTTGCCGTATCTGACGTCCAGTACCTGCTGACCTTTGCCGTGATGTTAACGGTCGGTTTGGTTATCGGTAATCTGACCGCGGGGGTACGTTATCAGGCCAGGGTTGCACGCTATCGTGAGCAACGAACGCGGCACCTGTATGAGATGTCGAAAGCACTGGCTGTAGGGCGCAGCCAGCAGGATATTGCGGCTACCAGCGAACAGTTCATTGCCTCGACGTTTCAGGCCCGTAGCCGGGTGTTATTACCTGACGAAAACGGGAAGTTGGTTCCCCTGACGCATCAGCAGGGTATGACACCGTGGGATGATGCCATTGCCCAGTGGAGTTTTGACAAGGGGCAGATGGCCGGTGCCGGCACCGACACATTACCCGGCGTTCCCTATCAAATTTTACCGTTAAAAAGCGCCGATAAAACCTATGGGCTACTGGTAGTAGAGCCAGGAAACCTGCGTCAGCTGATGATCCCGGAACAGCAACGCCTGCTGGAAACCTTCACCCTACTGGTGGCCAGTGCGCTGGAGCGCCTGACTCTGACAGCCAGTGAAGAGCAGGCCCGCTTTGCCAGCGAGCGAGAAAGTATTCGCAATGCACTGCTCGCTGCCCTGTCCCACGATTTACGCACGCCGCTGACGGTGCTGTTCGGTCAGGCGGAGATATTAACGTTGGATCTGGCAAGTGAAGGTTCACCACACGCTCGCCAGGCCAGCGAGATCCGCCAGCACGTGCTTAACACCACCAGACTGGTCAATAATCTGCTGGATATGGCGCGAATCCAGTCTGGCGGCTTTAATCTTAAGAAAGAGTGGCTAACGCTGGAAGAGGTGGTAGGCAGCGCCCTGCAAATGTTGGAGCCCGGGCTGGCAACACCCATTAACCTGTCACTTCCGGAGCCGTTGACGCTGGTACACGTTGATGGGCCACTCTTTGAGCGGGTGCTGATCAATCTGCTGGAAAATGCCGTCAAATATGCAGGTCCGCAGGCGCAAATCGGTATCGACGCCCAGGTCGACGGCGAGCATCTGCTGCTGGATGTTTGGGACAATGGGCCCGGCATTCCTGCCGGCCTGGAACAGCGTATTTTCGACAAGTTTTCCCGTGGAAACAAAGAATCATCGGTACCGGGTGTTGGGCTGGGGCTGGCAATTTGTCAGGCGATTGTCGACGTGCACGGTGGCACGATTTCAGCGCATAATCGTCCGCAGGGAGGGGCGTGTTTCCGTGTTACACTGCCGCAGGAAGCGCCCCCTGAACTTGAAGATTTTCATGAGGATATGTGACAAACGTACTGATTGTTGAAGATGAACAAGCCATTCGTCGCTTTCTGCGCACCGCGCTGGAAGCGGATGGCCTGCGTGTGTATGAAGCGGAAACGCTGCAACGTGGTCTGTTGGAAGCCGCCACACGAAAGCCCGACCTCATCATTCTCGACCTCGGTCTTCCGGACGGTGACGGTATTGATTTTATCCGCGACCTGCGGCAGTGGAGCGCCATCCCGGTGATCGTGCTGTCAGCCCGCAGCGAAGAGAGCGATAAAATCGCCGCGCTGGATGCCGGTGCCGATGACTATCTCAGCAAGCCATTCGGCATTGGCGAGCTACAGGCTCGTTTACGCGTTGCACTGCGCCGTCACGCCACCGGCCCCTCTCCTGATCCTGTGGTGCAATTTTCTGATGTAAAGGTGGATATTGCCGCGCGTCTGGTTCATCGCGGGGATGAGGAGGTTCATCTGACGCCAATTGAGTTTCGCCTGCTGGCCATACTGCTCAATAATGCCGGAAAAGTGCTGACCCAACGCCAGTTATTGAATCAGGTGTGGGGACCGAATGCCGTTGAACACAGCCATTACTTACGTATCTATATGGGCCATCTGCGCCAGAAACTGGAGCTGGACCCGGCTCGTCCACGTCATTTTTTGACCGAAACCGGGATCGGCTATCGGTTTATGCCTTGAACGAATGCCGGGTTCAGCATGTACCCGGTTACATCTAATCACTGTGCTCAATATGACCCACGTGACAAATTATTATGGGTAACGCTTGATTTTATTTAATACATCCTGTTACTTGCCGCACGACTGCATATACCACAACAAAAAAAAATTAAATATAAAAACAAAAAATAAAACAAACAAACCTTTTCTAAATATTACACAAGAAATTACTTATCACAACCCTGACATTATAAACCAATCATTG
>NZ_JANEWL010000042.1:0-35199 GCF_028069815.1 Citrobacter sp. Awk 2 | reverse complement strand
TATATCTTGACTCTGATATTATATGTAAAGGAAGCCTTGCCTCGCTACTCACGGAAGAATTTAATGGCAATGTATTAATGGCTGTCCATGATAGCTTTGTCGATACGTCTGCTGTTGCCGGTATCAATCCAGGCCTGTACTTCAACTCAGGCTTTATGTATTTTAATCTTCCAGAATTAAAAGATACTAATTTGACTCTGCAGGTCATTTCAAAGGTCAATGAAAACCGTTTTTCACATCCCGATCAGGATGCGTTGAACGTTCTCTTCAATGATCGCGTAAAAATTCTGGACCATAAATTCAATTCATTCTTTAACATCGATACGTTAGCCAAGAAAGGTGGTGATGCCTTTAAAATCACATCACAAACGGTATTCATTCACTATGTCGGCGTCACTAAACCCTGGCATGACTGGGCGCAATATTATGCTGAAGTCGAATACTTCAAAATAGCCAGAGAGAATTCGCCGTGGAAAGATATTCCTTTATTGGCGCCTACTACGTATAAACAGCTATCGCGGAAAAGCACACATTTAAAACACAATGGTCATCTCCTCGGTGCTTTTATTTTCTATGTTAAGTATTTAGTTAACAAATATCAAACACAGAAAAAACGCTAATACTCTGATATTATTATCTTTTCAGGAATGGTTGTGTCTCTGGCATATTGCATAAAATGATCGATTTTTATGACCATAACCATTCCGTTTTTAGCCTTCCACTGCAGAGATTACAAAGCGGGACAACACAACTCAGGCCCCCTTTCTCGTGATCCGTACAGTTTCCTCAAAAAATCAGCAAAAATGATGGTAAAGCCATAGTTAAATACATAGAATCCCCAGCACATCCATAAGCCAGCTACTATTATGCTAGAATTGCTTTACACCGCCCTTTTCTACCTTATTCAGCCTCTGATCTGGATACGGCTTTGGGTGCGCGGACGTAAAGCTCCGGCGTACCGTAAACGCTGGGGTGAACGCTACGGTTTTTATCGCCGCCCACTGAAACCAGGCGGCATCATGCTCCATTCAGTTTCCGTGGGTGAAACGCTGGCAGCAATCCCATTAGTCCGCGCTCTGAGACATCGTTACCCCGATTTGCCGATCACGGTTACCACCATGACGCCAACCGGTTCTGAGCGCGTGCAATCTGCTTTTGGCACAGACGTTCAACATATCTATCTTCCCTATGATTTACCGGATGCACTGAACCGTTTCCTGAATAAAGTTGACCCCAAACTGGTGTTAATTATGGAAACCGAGCTCTGGCCAAATTTGATCGCTGCACTGCATAAGCGCCATATCCCGCTGGTCATCGCCAACGCACGCCTTTCCGCACGTTCAGCCACTGGCTACGCTAAATTAGGGAAATTTGTTAGCAGGCTATTACGCCGCATTACGCTGATTGCTGCACAAAACGAAGAAGATGGCGCTCGCTTCATTGCATTGGGAGCCAGAAGCAATCAGGTCACCGTCACCGGTAGCCTGAAGTTTGATATTTCCGTCACCCCACAGCTGGCCGCTAAAGCAGTTACGTTACGACGCCAGTGGGCACCTCATCGCCCGGTATGGATTGCGACCAGCACGCATGACGGGGAAGAAAGCATCATCATCGCAGCTCATCAGGCGCTGTTACATCAGTTCCCGAATCTTTTATTGATTCTGGTTCCCAGACACCCTGAGCGCTTCCCGGATGCCATTAACCTCGTACGCCAGGCTGGTCTAAGCTTTACCACACGCTCTTCTGGCGAAGTTCCGTCCTCAAGTACCCAAGTGGTTATTGGCGACACGATGGGTGAGCTGATGCTGCTGTACGGCATTGCCGATCTTGCTTTTGTCGGCGGCTCTCTGGTTGAGCGTGGTGGGCACAACCCACTGGAAGCAGCGGCACATGCTATTCCTGTATTGATGGGCCCGCATACCTTTAACTTCAAAGATATTTGCGCCCGACTGGAACAGGCAAGTGGGTTGATCACCGTCACTGACGTCACCACGCTGGTGAAAGAGGTTTCGTCCCTACTGACCGATGAAGATTATCGTAATTTTTATGGTCGCCATGCTGTTGAAGTACTGTACCAAAACCAAGGCGCGCTACAGCGTCTGCTGCAGCTGCTGGAACCTTACCTGCCACCCAAAACGCATTGAGGGCTGTCATGCAAAAACGGGCGATTTATCCAGGAACCTTCGATCCCATAACTAACGGCCATCTTGATATCGTGACACGCGCGACAAGCATGTTTGATCACGTGATCCTGGCAATTGCCGCAAGCCCCAGTAAAAAACCGATGTTCACGCTGGAAGAACGCGTTCAACTGGCACAGCAAGCAACGGCGCATCTGGGTAATGTAGAAGTCATGGGATTTAGCGATTTAATGGCAAACTTTGCCCGCGATAATCAGGCCAATATTCTGATTCGTGGCCTGCGTGCTGTGGCTGATTTTGAGTATGAAATGCAGTTGGCGCACATGAACCGCCACTTAATGCCTCAACTGGAAAGCGTCTTTTTGATGCCTTCTAAAGAGTGGTCGTTTATTTCATCATCGCTGGTTAAAGAAGTCGCCCGCCACCAGGGTGACGTGACCCACTTCCTGCCGAAAAATGTTCATCAGGCGCTAATGGATAAGCTGAAGTAGTGCATTTAGCCGGGTAAGCCGACAAGGTTTATCCGGCCTGCAATGGATGTTATTTCTGACAGCGACGGCAGTAGAACGTCGTTCGCTGAGCGTGCTTAGTCGCAACAATTGGCGCTCCGCATACGCGGCAAGGCTCACCTTCACGTCCATAAACCTGTAATTCCTGAGCAAAATAGCCCGGCTTGCCGTCACTTTGCAGAAAATCTTTCAGCGTCGTTCCACCCTGTTCGATAGAGCGCAGCAATACAACCTTAATAACGCGTACCAGCAGCTCACACTCATCTTTCGACAGCGATGATGCCAGGCGGTCAGGGTGGATGCCAGCCGCAAAGAGAGACTCACTGGCGTAGATATTTCCCACCCCCACTACCAGCTTATTATCCATCAGCCAGGGTTTTATCGCCGTTTTCTTCTTTGCGCATTTCTGCTGGAGATAAGCGGCGTTGAAATCGTCGCTCAGCGGCTCTGGGCCAAGATGAGCGAGGACATTATGTCCATCCAGTTCTTTCGTCCACAGCCAGGCGCCAAAACGTCGAGGATCGGTATACCGCAGGACTTTGCCATTACTCATCACTAAGTCGACGTGATCATGCTTTTCTGCGGGAAGTTCTTCAGGAAGAATACGCAGACTACCCGACATCCCCAGATGAATGATAATCCAGCCATCCGCCAGTTCCAGCAGCAGGTATTTCGCGCGGCGCTGTACGCTCAGCACAGGTTTATCGCTCAGGCGATAGATTTCCTCAGATACCGGCCAGCGCAAACGACCATTACGCACAGTGGCGTGTAGAATCTTCGCCCCTACCAGATGCGGCTCAATACCACGGCGACTGGTTTCGACTTCAGGTAATTCAGGCATAACATCTCCGGCGCTGTAACGGGTCTCATTAATATGGGGACGGCCAGAAAACAAAAAACCCCGCCGAGGCAGGGTTTTTCTTTACATCAAAACGAAAATTATTTGATTTTCGCTTCTTTGTATAAAACGTGCTGACGGACAACTGGATCGAATTTTTTCAGTTCCAGTTTTTCCGGCTTAGTACGTTTGTTCTTCGTAGTGGTATAGAAGTGACCAGTACCAGCAGAAGAAACCAGCTTGATTTTCTCACGAATACCTTTAGCCATGATTTATTTCCTCTTAGTACTTAGTACTTTTCGCCACGGGCACGCAGTTCGGACAGAACTGTTTCGATGCCTTTCTTATCAATTACACGCATACCTTTAGCAGATACACGCAGGGTGACAAAACGCTTCTCGCTCTCAACCCAAAAACGGTGAGAGTGCAGGTTAGGCAGGAAACGGCGTTTAGTCGCGTTCAGTGCGTGGGAACGGTTGTTACCGGTCACCGGACGCTTGCCAGTAACTTGGCAGACTCGGGACATGTCTATTCTCCAAAAATCAAATTAGCTCGAGCTTCGTATGGGGTATTGGCGCCTCGTCAGGCTTCTCAGCCCGGTTATCGCAGTTCAATACACTTAATCGTTCATACTGCAACGTCGTTGGATGCCGAATGAATGATTTTATGTATTTGCGAACTCTCGATTGCCAGGCCCAAATGCCAAACCCGAGATTCTCAAAGGTGGCGTAGTATACGCTGAGTCAGCGATGTGCTCAAGTCCCGAACAGACAAAGATCCCGATGGATCGCGTAAAGTGCGTTAAATCCAACCGCGTTCCGCTAAAGAAACGTACTCTCCGCGCCCAATTATCAGATGATCAAGCACCCGGATATCCATGAACTGACAGCATTTCACAACACGCTCGGTGATGAGTTTATCTGCTTTGCTCGGCTCTGCACACCCCGAGGGGTGATTATGCGCAAGGATCACCGCCGACGCATTCATTTTTATCGCTTCGCGGACAATTTCTCGCGGATGCACCTCTACATGGCTAAGCGTCCCGGAAAAAAGTTTGCTGTGTTTTATCACTCGATGTTGCGAATCCATGAAGATCACCAAAAAGATCTCGCGCTCTTCTTGCGATAGCTGACTTTGCAGAAACTCGCGTGCCATTTCCGGGCTAAGTATCGACCTTTCTTCTATCACTCGCACGTCGTAGTAGCGTCTTGCCAACTCAGCAATGCCCTTAAGCTGAGCGTACTTCGCAAGGCCAATGCCTTGAACCAGGCTAAAATCCATGTAGTCAGCCGACAACAAGCCGTAAAGCGAATCAAATTGCTGTAGCATTTCTTTCGCCAGCGTCAGGACATCTTTTCCCCTGATTCCAGTGCGTAAAAACAGCGCCAGTAACTCGACGTCCGTCAGTGAATTGACCCCAAACTCCATCATCTTTTCCCGGGGCATCAAACATCCTGTATTTTTCATGCTTCTCCTCCCTTTCGCATCCGCATGGTGGCATAACACCAGCGGTGGATCGATGCTCTGTTATCCATTCCTCGTGGCGCTTCGCAAAGTGGATCACGGTCAAAAGCACGATAAATGATGGAGTGTGATAAAATATCCGCCTTCTGGTGTAACCCAACAGGAAAGATCATGATGAGCCTGGCCGGTAAAAAAATTGTACTTGGCGTCAGTGGTGGCATTGCTGCGTACAAAACCCCTGAGTTGGTACGTCGCTTACGGGAACGTGGTGCAGACGTCCGCGTAGCAATGACTGACGCGGCAAAAGCCTTTATTACTCCCCTGAGCTTACAGGCAGTTTCGGGCTATCCGGTATCCGACAGCCTGCTTGACCCCGCTGCTGAAGCCGCAATGGGTCATATTGAACTGGGTAAGTGGGCCGATTTGGTTATTCTGGCCCCCGCCACGGCAGATCTGATTGCTCGCGTCGCAGCAGGTATGGCCAACGATCTGGTTTCAACAATCTGTCTGGCAACCCCTGCTCCTGTTGCAGTGCTGCCGGCCATGAACCAGCAAATGTACCGCGCCGCCGCAACTCAACATAATCTTGGCGTCCTCGCCTCCCGCGGTTTACTCATTTGGGGACCCGACAGTGGTAGTCAGGCATGTGGCGACATCGGTCCTGGCCGTATGCTGGATCCCTTAACAATTGTGGATATGACGGCAGAACATTTTTCTTCTGTAAACGATCTGCAACATCTCAATATCATGATAACCGCGGGCCCAACGCGCGAACCGCTTGATCCTGTGCGTTATATTTCCAACCATAGCTCCGGGAAGATGGGATTTGCTATCGCCGCCGCAGCAGCCAGACGCGGGGCGAATGTCACTCTGGTATCGGGCCCCGTTTCTCTGCCCACGCCTGCTTTTGTACAGCGCGTAGATGTCATGACGGCATTAGAAATGGAAGCAGCCGTGCAATCTTCAGTGCAGCATCAGCATATTTTTATTGGCTGCGCCGCAGTTGCTGATTATCGCGCGGAGACCGTCGCCCACGAAAAAATCAAAAAGCAGGCGACGCAGGGCGATGAATTAACAGTAAAAATGATCAAGAACCCGGATATTATTGCCGGTGTTGCCGCACTGGATGCTAACCGTCCTTTTGTCGTTGGGTTTGCCGCCGAAACAAATAATGTGGAAGAATATGCCCGGCAAAAACGCCTCCGCAAGAACCTTGATGTGATCTGTGCGAACGATGTTTCGCTTTCTACTCAAGGATTTAATAGCGACAGCAACGCATTACACCTTTTTTGGCAGGATGGAGATAAAGTCTTACCGCTTGAGCGCAAAGAACTCCTGGGCCAACTATTACTCGACGAGATCGTGACCCGTTATGATGAAAAAAATCGACGTTAAAATTCTGGACCCGCGCGTAGGGAAACAATTTCCGCTCCCGACGTACGCCACCTCTGGTTCTGCCGGACTTGACCTGCGTGCCTGCCTTGATGACGCCGTAGAATTAGCGCCTGGCGCAACAACGCTGGTGCCAACCGGGTTAGCCATCCATATCGCCGATCCTTCACTGGCCGCAGTGATGTTGCCACGCTCAGGTCTGGGTCATAAGCACGGTATCGTACTGGGTAACCTGGTCGGTTTGATTGATTCCGACTATCAGGGTCAGCTGATGGTGTCTATCTGGAACCGTGGCCAGGATAGCTTCACCATTGAGCCAGGCGAACGTATTGCACAGATGGTCTTTGTACCGGTTGTGCAGGCTGAATTTAATCTGGTGGAAGAGTTTGAAGCCACCGATCGTGGCGAAGGCGGCTTCGGCCATTCCGGGCGCAAGTAACCCGTAGAGAAGCATCCCTCAGCGTAATAACGCAATAACATACCGCAAACAGTCGTTTGCGGTCGCTGTGTGGATGCCTGCCTGGCAAGTGCTTATTTTCAGGGGTATTTTGTAACATGGTAGAAAAGCAAACTGCGAAAAGGAATCGTCGCGAAGAAATACTTCAGTCTCTGGCGCTGATGCTGGAATCCAGTGATGGAAGCCAGCGTATCACGACAGCAAAACTGGCAGCCTCTGTGGGCGTTTCCGAAGCGGCATTGTATCGCCATTTTCCCAGCAAGACCCGCATGTTCGATAGCTTGATTGAGTTTATCGAAGATAGTCTGATTACCCGTATCAATCTGATCTTAAAAGATGAAAAGGACACCAACGCACGTCTGCGTCTGATCGTTCTGCTGATTTTAGGATTCGGTGAACGTAACCCCGGTCTGACGCGCATTCTGACCGGGCATGCGCTCATGTTTGAACAGGATCGTCTGCAAGGCCGTATTAACCAGCTTTTTGAACGCATTGAGGCACAGTTGCGCCAGGTTCTGCGAGAAAAAAGAATGCGTGAAGGCGAAGGTTACACTGTAGATGAAACGCTGCTGGCCAGTCAGTTACTGGCTTTCTGTGAAGGTATGTTATCTCGTTTTGTGCGCAGCGAATTTAAATACCGTCCAACGGATGACTTTGACACCCGCTGGCCGTTAGTTGCCGCACAGTTGCAGTAACGACTTCGTTTTGTCCGGCCTACGTAAACCGTAGGCCCGGTAAGTGCGTAGGCCGGATAAGCGCAGCGCCATCCGGCAGTTCTTATACGCCGAACTCTTCGCGATATGCTCGCACGGCTGCCAGATGTTCTGCCATTTCAGGCTTCTCTTCCAGATAGGCAATCAGGTCTTTCAGAGTAATAATAGAAATCACCTTGCAACCATAGTCACGCTCTACTTCCTGGATAGCTGAAATCTCGCCACGCCCACGTTCCTGACGATCGAGAGAAATCAATACGCCAGCAAGCCGTGCGCCATTCGCCTGGATAATCTCCATTGACTCACGAATCGCTGTCCCGGCGGTGATCACATCATCAACCAACATCACACGTCCTTGTAGCGCGCTCCCCACCAGGTTGCCGCCTTCGCCGTGGGTCTTCGCCTCTTTACGGTTAAAGCAGTACGGTAAATCTTTGTCGTGATGCTCCGCCAATGCAACCGCTGTTGTGGTAGCGATAGGAATACCTTTGTACGCAGGGCCAAACAGCAGATCAAAATCAATACCGGAATCCACCAGCGCCTCGGCATAAAAACGGCCTAACAGTGCCAGGTCGCGCCCGGTATTAAACAGCCCGGCGTTGAAGAAATAGGGGCTTTTGCGCCCGGATTTCAGCGTAAATTCGCCAAACTTTAGTACCTGCTTGCTAAGCGCAAACTCAATAAACTGGCGCTGATACGGTTTCATGGATTCGCTCCTCATCTCACTTTATTACAGACAAAAAAAAGGCGACTAATCAGTCGCCTTTAAAATCAATTTTCTAACGCCGCCTTCTGCGTCGCTACAATGGATTCAATTCCCCCTCGGGCCAATGCCAGTAGGGTGAGTAGCTCTTCGTGGCTGAACGGCTCACCTTCTGCCGTACCTTGTACCTCAATAATGCGACCGTCCTCGGTCATCACCACGTTCATGTCGGTTTCTGCGGCAGAATCTTCAACGTATTCCAGGTCGCAGAGCGCTTCGCCATTTACAATACCTACGGAGACTGCCGCAACCATCCCTTTCATTGGGTTGGTTTTCAGCTTACCGCTTGCTACCAGTTTGTTCAGCGCGTCAGCCAAAGCGACGCAGGCACCGGTAATGGATGCGGTACGCGTACCACCATCAGCCTGGATAACATCGCAGTCCAGCGTAATGGTGAACTCGCCAAGAGTTTTCAGGTCAACTGCTGCACGCAGCGCACGCGCAATAAGACGCTGGATCTCCATGGTACGGCCACCCTGCTTACCTTTTGCCGCTTCACGTGCGTTACGGGTATGCGTGGCACGAGGCAACATGCCATATTCTGCGGTGATCCATCCCTGGCCCTGGCCTTTCAGGAAACGCGGAACACCTTCATCAATAGACGCGGTGCACAACACTTTGGTATCACCAAATTCGACCAGCACGGAGCCTTCAGCGTGTTTTGTATAATTACGGGTCAGGGTGACGGGACGCACCTGATTGGCACTACGACCTGCTGGACGCATGATAAAATCTCCGGCTTGAAACGAATGTGGCTGCGCATTATACGGACTTCCGACGGTTATTCCTATCCTGACAAGACGTGGATGGCTATAATCCTCCCATCTCATCTTCAAAAACAGGAACGTCTATGATCCGCAGCATGACCGCCTACGCCCGGCGTGAAATCAAGGGTGAATGGGGTAGCGCTACCTGGGAAATGCGCTCGGTAAACCAGCGTTATCTGGAAACCTATTTTCGTCTGCCGGAGCAGTTCCGTAGTCTTGAACCTGTTGTGCGTGAGCGCATCCGCACACGTCTGACACGCGGTAAAATCGAATGCACACTGCGTTTTGAACCTGATGCCAGCGCACAAGGCGAACTCATTCTGAATGAAAAACTCGCTAAACAGCTCGTTAGCGCTGCTAACTGGGTCAAGATGCAGAGCGATGAAGGCGAAATTAATCCGGTCGATATCCTGCGCTGGCCGGGTGTAATGGCCGCTCAGGAGCAAGACCTGGATGCTATTGCCGCTGAAATCCTCGCCACGCTTGACGGTACACTGGATGATTTCATTGTCGCGCGTGAAACTGAAGGTCAGGCACTGAAAGCACTGATCGAGCAACGCCTGGAAGGCGTTAGCGCTGAAGTGACGAAGGTTCGTGCACATATGCCGGAAATTCTGCAGTGGCAGCGTGAGCGTCTGGTCGCCAAACTGGAAGACGCGCAGGTCCAACTCGAAAATAACCGTCTTGAGCAAGAATTGGTGCTGATGGCGCAGCGCATCGATGTGGCGGAAGAGCTGGATCGTCTGGAAGCTCACGTCAAAGAAACCTACAACATCCTGAAGAAAAAAGAGGCGGTAGGTCGCCGTCTGGACTTCATGATGCAGGAATTCAACCGCGAGTCGAACACCCTGGCATCCAAGTCTATCAATGCAGAGGTCACTAACTCCGCGATTGAACTGAAGGTATTGATCGAACAAATGCGCGAGCAGATTCAGAATATCGAGTAAGTCACCATCTCACGTAGCCCGTCGATAAACGGCGGCGCTACGCGTTTTTTCGATGAGCATGTTTATAACTTCTCACTTCGCATTATATTTTCTCATCATTTATCACCATCAATAATATAATGAAGCGCATGCCATATGGCATTTTCATCAATCCTGCATTAGCTGTAGTTATTAAAATCACTTCGCCTTAGAAAATCTCAATCGTGACAGTGCGCACAAATCGTTAACCTTAGCCCCCAGCAAATCAGGGGGAAGACATGCTGTTACACGTTTTATATTTAATTGGTATCACTGCTGAAGCCATGACGGGTGCGCTTGCGGCAGGCCGTCGTCGTATGGATACATTTGGCGTTATTATTATTGCCACCGCAACAGCCATTGGCGGTGGATCAGTGCGCGACATTCTTCTAGGCCACTATCCGCTCGGCTGGGTGAAACACCCTGAATACGTCATTATCGTGGCAGCCGCTGCGGTACTCACCACCATTATTGCTCCTGTCATGCCCTACCTGCGTAAAATCTTCCTCGTACTGGATGCGCTGGGCCTGGTGGTCTTTTCTATTATCGGTGCACAGGTTGCGCTGGATATGGGACACGGGCCAATTATTGCCGTGGTTGCAGCGGTTACCACCGGCGTCTTCGGCGGCGTATTACGCGATATGTTCTGCAAACGCATCCCGCTCGTATTCCAGAAAGAACTTTATGCCGGCGTGTCATTTGCCGCTGCTGTGCTGTACATCGTGTTGCAACATTATGTCTCCAGCCACGATGTTGTGGTTATATCTACCCTACTGTTCGGCTTTACAGCACGTTTACTGGCGCTGCGCCTGAAGTTGGGACTACCGGTATTTTATTATCGCCATGAAGGCCATTAAGGCATAAAACCGGCGATACGCTGAGCAGCTAACCAGTTGCTCAGCGCTATTACCTCCCTGTTTTTCAGCCACTGCATCACCAGTTGGACCCGCCGCTCACCCATAGACGGAAGCTGCCGCCAATCTTTCTCATCGCGTTGTTGTAGTTGCAGCCAAGCGCTATCACCGCTGGCATTCACTGTGGCCTGGGTTAACGGTATGCCCATTGCACCAACCCAGCGGTTGAAGGGAAGACGGCGAGACTGATTAAACTGATGCCACAGCCTCTCCCCTTTGCTTATCCCAAATGTGGATCGTAGCTGTTCCTGGGTTAATCCCAGCCAGGAAAAAATGTGCTCAAAGTGAAATACCTGATGCAGCTCCCGCCATCCCGCCTCACCTATCCCCTGCAGATCCAGCACCTCTTTTGCCCCAACCCAGATCAGCCTGGCCACAAACTGCTCGTAACACTCGGGTGCGGCATAAAAACAGGTCAGTGAATTAAAGTGCCCATCAGGTGGTATTGGTTTAGTGCGCTGGGTACTACGCCAGACAACCTCATCAATGCGGGGAATACCTTGCCCGGCCAGGCTCACCAGAATGTGATCGCCAGGTGCGATATCCCATTCATTCCAGCGTCGTACAGACCCAACATTGACGCGCTGTACCCGTTTATCATCCAGCATGACGGGTGCCAACACTGCAACAACGGCAATTTTTCCACTCTTACCAACAGAAAACTGAATACCTGTTACTTCAGATATCCGGGAAACAGGGGGGTATTTCCATGCAGCCAGCCAGTCTCCCTGCCCAGGAAACCAATGCCGTGCTTGCGGCTCTTTTTCTGCACGTACCACCACACCATCCGTCACGAAAGGCAATGCCGAAGTCCACCATCTGGCGCGGGCATGCTCGACCTGATCCGCATTTGCCACCGGCTGCGTATAGCGTTGGGTGAGGCTGAATCCCGCACCAGTGAGTTGCCGTAGTCTTTCCGTCATCTCCACAGGACCATCAGGCCAGGCCCAAATAAATATGTTCAGAGAGCGCAATAACTCCGGCGTGTTCTGCCGCATCATCATACCGGCAACCTTAGAACGGGCATTCACACCGCCTTTCTTTTGCTGGATATGCCCATCCTGCTGCAAAAAAATCTCCCCCTGCAGCGTGCTGTTCGCAAGCAGTCCTCGGACAGTCCGCGGTATCGAAGGCATCTGGAGAACCTTGTGCGTCCAGTCTTCGCCTTTGATGCCGTTACCACGGCTAATCGCCTTAATCAGATTGCCATCCCGATAAACCAGCGTTACTGCAACACCGTCTACTTTTGGTTGCACCCAGAGATCGCTACGCGTCTGCATCCATTGCTGCACCGCTTGCTTATCTGCCAGCTTACGAACACCCGTATGAGGAACAGGGTGCAATATTGAGCCGCTTATCGGTGGCGCAGACAGGTCTGTCTGTGAATCACCTCCGAAACAGCGTTGCCATTGGTGTAGCTGCGCATTCAACTGATCATAAATACCGTCATCTACGGCACTCACACCCTGCTTCCAATAACTATCATTCCATTGCGTTATCTGCTGTTGTAGTCGCGACATTTCCTCGTTTGCCCGATCCGCAGACCAGGCGGGGCACGCGGCCCCGGCCCGCAAATGGCAGAACAGCAACACCAGCACAATGCTTTTCCATAACCCCATACCACCTCCGCCTGAAAATGCGTTTCCCGGCAGGTATAGCGCAAAGCGCCGTCAAAACAGAGCGGCAAAAATTCGTCATGCGAGCAGCTTTCCTGGCATTTTCACTTTTTGCAGCAAACCTCCAGTAAAACAGGAAACTGGTACGCAAAACGCAATAAACATGCGCAAAAAGTGTGACAAAGGCTACGTAGCAAAGCGGCTACGTGTATAATAAGCCCGTATGTAGGCTCTCTTTCGACAATCACATACATTAAGATACTCATGGCTCAAGGCACGCTTTATATTGTTTCTGCCCCCAGTGGCGCGGGTAAATCCAGCCTGATTCAGGCTTTATTAAAGACCCAACCGTTGTATGACACCCAGGTTTCTGTTTCACACACCACGCGCGCACCGCGCCCGGGGGAAGTGCATGGTGAACACTATTTCTTTGTGAACCATGATGAATTCAGAACCATGATTGGCAGAGATGCGTTCCTGGAACACGCTGAGGTATTCGGCAATTATTACGGCACCTCGCGTGAAACCATTGAGCAAGTATTAGCATCCGGCGTAGATGTCTTTTTAGATATCGACTGGCAAGGTGCACAGCAAATTCGTGAAAAAATGCCGCATGCGCGCAGCATTTTTATTTTGCCACCTTCTAAGATTGAGCTGGACCGCCGTCTCCGAGGCCGCGGTCAGGATAGCGAAGAAGTAATCGCGAAACGTATGGCGCAAGCTGTTGCAGAAATGAGCCATTACGCCGAATATGATTATCTTATTGTGAATGATGATTTCGATACTGCCCTGGGCGATTTGAAAACCATCATTCGCGCCGAACGTCTGCGCATGAGCCGCCAAAAGCAGCGTCATGACGCTTTAATCAGCAAACTGTTGGCAGACTGAACCCACATTCAGTATCATGCCCAGTCATTTCTTCACCTGTGGAGCATTTTAAGTATGGCACGCGTAACTGTTCAGGACGCTGTAGAGAAAATTGGTAACCGTTTTGACCTGGTACTGGTCGCCGCGCGTCGCGCTCGTCAGATGCAGGTAGGCGGAAAGGATCCGCTCGTACCGGAAGAAAACGATAAAACTACCGTAATCGCACTGCGCGAAATCGAAGAAGGTCTGATCAACAACCAGATCCTCGACGTGCGTGAGCGCCAGGAACAGCAAGAGCAGGAAGCCGCTGAATTACAAGCCGTTACCGCTATTGCTGAAGGTCGTCGTTAATCACAAAGCGGGTCGCCCTTGTATCTGTTTGAAAGCCTGAATCAACTGATTCAAAACTACCTGCCGGAAGACCAGATTAAGCGTCTTCGGCAGGCGTATCTCGTTGCACGTGACGCTCACGAGGGCCAAACACGTTCAAGCGGTGAACCCTATATCACGCACCCGGTAGCGGTAGCCTGCATTCTGGCCGAGATGAAACTCGACTATGAAACGTTAATGGCTGCGCTGCTGCATGACGTGATTGAAGATACCCCTGCCACCTACCAGGATATGGAACAGCTTTTTGGTAAAAGTGTTGCTGAACTGGTCGAAGGGGTATCAAAGCTTGATAAGCTTAAGTTTCGCGATAAGAAAGAGGCGCAGGCCGAAAACTTTCGCAAGATGATTATGGCGATGGTGCAGGATATCCGCGTCATTCTCATCAAACTTGCCGACCGTACCCACAACATGCGCACGCTGGGCTCATTGCGCCCGGATAAGCGTCGCCGCATCGCCCGTGAAACCCTCGAAATCTACAGTCCGCTGGCACACCGTTTAGGTATTCATCACATAAAAACCGAGCTGGAAGAACTGGGTTTTGAAGCGCTGTACCCGAACCGCTATCGCGTGATTAAAGAAGTGGTTAAAGCCGCTCGCGGCAACCGCAAAGAGATGATCCAAAAAATCCTCTCAGAAATCGAAGGGCGTTTGCAGGAGGCTGGCATTCCGTGTCGTGTAAGTGGACGCGAAAAGCATCTGTACTCTATCTATTGCAAGATGGTACTCAAAGAGCAGCGTTTTCACTCGATCATGGATATCTACGCTTTCCGCGTTATTGTTCATGACTCCGACACCTGCTATCGCGTACTCGGCCAGATGCATAGCCTGTACAAACCACGTCCTGGTCGCGTTAAAGACTATATTGCCATTCCGAAAGCGAACGGATATCAGTCTTTGCACACCTCAATGATCGGCCCACACGGCGTCCCGGTTGAAGTACAAATTCGTACTGAAGACATGGACCAGATGGCAGAGATGGGGGTTGCAGCACACTGGGCGTATAAAGAGCACGGCGAAACCAGTACTACGGCACAAATCCGCGCCCAGCGCTGGATGCAGAGCTTGCTGGAGCTGCAGCAAAGCGCCGGTAGCTCATTTGAATTTATTGAAAGCGTCAAATCTGATCTCTTCCCGGATGAGATTTATGTTTTCACACCGGAAGGGCGAATTGTCGAATTGCCTGCCGGTGCAACACCTGTCGACTTCGCCTATGCTGTGCATACCGATATCGGTCACGCCTGCGTTGGTGCCCGCGTAGACAGGCAGCCTTACCCACTTTCGCAGCCGCTCTCCAGTGGCCAAACCGTTGAAATCATTACCGCGCCAGGCGCTCGCCCCAATGCGGCATGGCTCAACTTTGTGGTCAGTTCAAAAGCTCGCGCCAAAATTCGCCAACTGCTGAAAAACCTTAAACGCGATGATTCCGTCAGTCTGGGTCGTCGTCTGCTCAACCATGCCTTAGGCGGTAGCCGTAAACTGGCAGAGATCCCGCAAGAGAGCATCCAGCGTGAGCTTGAGCGCATGAAGCTCGCCACGCTTGACGATCTGTTAGCTGAAATCGGCCTGGGTAACGCCATGAGCGTGGTCGTTGCGAAAAACCTTCAGCAGGGTGAGGTGCCGGCAAATGCGCCAGCACAATCTGGTCATGGTCATCTGCCGATTAAAGGCGCAGACGGTGTGCTGATCACCTTCGCGAAATGTTGTCGCCCAATTCCTGGCGATCCAATCATTGCCCACGTCAGTCCGGGTAAAGGTCTGGTGATCCACCATGAGTCCTGCCGTAATATCCGTGGCTACCAGAAAGAGCCTGAGAAGTTTATGGCGGTTGAATGGGATAAAGAGACCGAACAGGAGTTCATCACTGAGATTAAGGTGGATATGTTTAACCACCAGGGTGCTCTGGCAAACCTGACGGCGGCAATCAACACGACCACCTCCAATATTCAAAGCCTGAATACTGAAGAGAAAGATGGCCGCGTCTACAGCGCCTTTATTCGCCTCACTGCCCGCGATCGCGTGCATCTGGCGAACATTATGCGCAAAATCCGCGTCATGCCGGACGTGATTAAAGTCACCCGTAACAGAAACTAGTCTTTTATGAATGAACAGCGTTATGCACGTATCCGCGAGATGCTCGCGCGGCGTCAGCCCGATCTGACTGTCTGCATGGAGCAAGTCCACAAACCTCATAACGTTTCTGCGATCATTCGTACCGCGGATGCCGTCGGCGTGCATGAAGTCCACGCCGTCTGGCCGGGTAGTCGTATGCGCACCATGGCCTCCTCTGCCGCGGGCAGCAACAGTTGGGTGCAGGTGAAGACTCACCGCACTATCGGCGATGCCGTCACGCAGTTAAAAAGCCAGGGCATGCAAGTTCTGGCAACTCACCTCTCTGACAAAGCTGTCGATTTCCGCGAGATTGATTACACGCGGCCAACCTGCATCCTGATGGGCCAGGAAAAAACCGGTATCACCCAGGAAGCATTAGATCTGGCAGATCAGGACATCATCATTCCGATGATTGGTATGGTGCAGTCGCTAAATGTCTCGGTCGCCTCGGCGCTGATTCTGTACGAAGCACAACGCCAGCGGCAAAACGCCGGGATGTACCAGCGAGAAAACAGCATGCTGCCGGAAGACGAGCAGCAACGTTTGCTGTTTGAAGGGGGATATCCAGTGCTGGCCAATGTGGCGAAGCGCAAAGGACTCCCCTATCCCCACGTGAATACGCAGGGCGAAATTGAAGCCGATGCAACGTGGTGGGCCACTATGCAGTCTGCGAGATAAACACGATGAAAGGCCGTTTACTGGATGCCATCCCACTCAACTCTCTGACGGGCGTTGGCGCAGCACAAAGCAGTAAACTGGCTAAAATTGGCCTGCACACCGTGCAGGACCTCCTGTTACACCTTCCACTGCGCTACGAAGATCGTACTCATCTTTACCCAATTGGCGAACTCTTGCCTGGCGTCTACGCCACCGTTGAAGGCGAAGTGTTGAACTGCAATATCACCTTCGGTGGCCGCCGGATGATGACCTGCCAGATAAGCGATGGCTCGGGTATTCTGACGATGCGCTTCTTCAATTTTAGCGCCGCGATGAAAAATAGCCTCGCTACCGGAAGACGGGTGCTGGCCTACGGCGAAGCCAAACGCGGGAAATATGGCGCCGAGATGATCCACCCGGAATATCGCGTACAGGGCGATCTCAGCACGCCGGAACTCCAGGAAACGCTCACTCCGGTTTACCCGACAACCGAAGGCGTGAAGCAGGCAACACTGCGTAAACTGACCGATCAGGCGCTGGATTTGCTTGATACCTGCGCCATTGCCGAACTGCTACCACCGGAATTACTACAAGGGATGATGAGCCTGCCAGAAGCTCTGCGCACGCTACACCGTCCACCGCCGTCACTCCAGCTAAGCGATCTGGAAACCGGACAACATCCGGCACAGCGGCGTTTGATTCTGGAAGAACTGCTGGCACACAACCTCAGCATGCTGGCGTTACGCGCCGGAGCCCAACGTTTTCACGCCCAGCCGCTGAGCGCGAACGATACGCTAAAAAATAAGCTACTGGCAGCCCTCCCCTTTAAGCCAACCGCTGCACAGGCGCGAGTAACCGCCGAGATTGAACGCGACATGGCGTTGGATGTCCCGATGATGCGACTGGTACAGGGTGATGTTGGTTCCGGGAAAACACTGGTTGCAGCACTTGCTGCTCTACGGGCAATTGCACATGGCAAGCAAGTTGCGCTGATGGCCCCCACCGAGCTCCTGGCTGAGCAGCACGCAAACAACTTCCGCAACTGGTTTGCACCGCTGGGAGTTGAAGTGGGCTGGCTGGCCGGCAAGCAAAAGGGTAAAGCGCGTCAGGCACAGCAGGAAGCTATTGCCAGCGGCCAGGTACAGATGATTGTCGGCACTCACGCTATTTTCCAGGAACAGGTTCAGTTCAACGGTCTGGCACTGGTTATCATCGACGAACAACACCGCTTCGGCGTGCATCAACGTTTGGCACTATGGGAAAAAGGTCAGCAGCAGGGGTTTCACCCGCATCAGTTAATCATGACCGCCACGCCAATCCCACGCACGCTGGCAATGACCGCCTATGCCGATCTCGACACATCAGTAATTGATGAACTGCCTCCAGGACGTACACCGGTCACCACCGTCGCGATTCCGGATACCCGCCGCAGCGACATCATTGACCGCGTGCGTAACGCTTGCACGCACGAAGGTCGCCAGGCGTACTGGGTCTGCACGTTGATCGAAGAGTCTGATTTACTGGAGGCCCAGGCAGCAGAGGCCACATGGGAAGAACTTAAACTCGCTCTGCCGGAGCTTAATATTGGTCTGGTACATGGGCGCATGAAACCTGCCGAGAAGCTGTCTGTCATGGCTGCGTTTAAACAGGGCGAAATGCATCTGCTGGTCGCCACTACAGTGATTGAAGTCGGTGTAGACGTACCAAACGCCAGCCTGATGATTATTGAAAACCCGGAGCGTCTGGGCTTAGCGCAGTTACACCAGCTGCGCGGCCGCGTCGGTCGCGGCGCAGTCGCTTCTCACTGCGTCCTGCTGTACAAATCACCGCTGTCAAAAACAGCGCAAAAACGTCTGCAGGTGCTGCGAGACAGCAACGACGGATTCGTTATTGCGCAAAAAGATTTGGAGATCCGCGGCCCCGGTGAGCTATTGGGTACACGCCAGACCGGCACGGCGGAATTTAAGGTGGCGGATTTACTGCGCGATCAGGCAATTATTCCAGAAGTTCAGCGCATTGCCCGCCATATTCACGAACGTTATCCACAGCAGGCAGTGGCGCTGATAGAGCGCTGGATGCCAGAAACTGAACGATACTCCAACGCATAACCCTCTTCATCGCGGCGGTTATCACACCGCCGCACAGCCTTTATTGCGCAAAAATCGGCAACAGCAGATACAGCTTAATCACCAGTGCATTGACGATATCGATAAAGAACGCCCCCACCATCGGCACCACCAGAAACGCCATATGTGATGGACCAAAACGTTCG
This sequence comes from Citrobacter sp. Awk 2, assembly GCF_028069815.1. Taxonomy (NCBI): domain Bacteria; kingdom Pseudomonadati; phylum Pseudomonadota; class Gammaproteobacteria; order Enterobacterales; family Enterobacteriaceae; genus Citrobacter; species Citrobacter sp. Awk 2. The sequence goes on along the minus strand of NZ_JANEWL010000042.1, from coordinate 16,365 downwards.
GTAATCGCCTGCATGTTGGCAATCGCTGTCGGCGTTGCGCCGAGGCCAAAGCCACAGTGCCCGGCAGCCAGCACCGCCGCATCGTAGTTCTTACCCATCAGGCGCCAGGTGACAAAAATCGCATACAGCGCCATGAAAACGGTCTGTACAACAAGGATTGCCAGCATTGGCAGCGCCAGCGAGGCCAGTTCCCACAGTTTGAGGCTCATTAACGCCATTGCCAGGAACAGTGACAGACTGACGTTACCAAGCACCGAAACCGCTCGCTCAAACACCCGATAAAAGCCCAGTAGCGCCAGACCATTACTCAGAATCACGCCGACAAACAGTACGCAGACGAAGGTCGGCAGTTCCAGCACCGTTCCCATCAGCATTTGCGCAACGATTTTGCCCACCGTCAGGCAGATAGCAATCAGCGCGATGGTTTCAATCAGCACCAACGAGGTGATCATGCGCCCAACATCCGGTTTTTCAAACGCAGTCGGTACTGCCTGATCGTCCGGCATACCATTCGGAGTCGTGGAGTGTTTTACCAGATAGCGCGCAACAGGCCCACCGATCAAGCCGCCCAGCACCAGGCCGAACGTTGCGCATGCCATTGCCACTTCAGTTGCATTAGCGAAACCATAGCGTTCAATAAACAGCTTGCTCCACGCCGCTCCGGTTCCGTGCCCACCAGAGAGCGTTATCGAACCGGCAATCAGGCCCATCAGCGGGTCGAGACCCAGCAGGCTTGCCATACCGATACCGATAGCGTTCTGCATTAATAACAGCCCGACAACCACAATCAGAAAGATGCCCACCACGCGGCCACCCGCGCGCAGGCTGGCAATATTGGCATTCAGGCCGATAGTTGCGAAGAACGCCAGCATCAGCGGATCGCGCAACGTCATATCAAAATTAACCTCCCAGCCCATGCTTTTTTTCAGCACCAGCAACGCGATCGCCACCAGCAATCCACCTGCTACAGGTTCGGGAATCGTATATTTTTTCAGGAAAGAGACAGACTGGACGAGCTTACGCCCCAGCAGCAACACCAGGGTTGCAGCAACCAGTGTTGATAATGTATCGAGGTAAAACATATACAGCTCCATTAGTGCGCTTTGCAGTTCTGCTACGCACGATTCATTCCAGGTCGATTTTTAGCTCTTAATGAGTTATCGGGGTGGATTTTAAGCAGAAAATGATGAAAAGTTATATAAAAATGTTTGTTTATCCGTTTTAAATATTAAGAATAGTTACTCGCAAACGTTTGCTTTTCTGTCCTGGTCAGATAAAATCACCGCTTTTCCACCATGGGATTGCCTCTGATGTCCGTTAACGCCGTAGAGTCGACAAATGCGCAACCGGTTGCGCAGACTCACAACAGTGAACTGATTTACCGTCTTGAAGATCGCCCCCCGCTAGCCCAAACCCTGTTTGCCGCCTGTCAGCACCTGCTGGCCATGTTCGTCGCGGTGATCACGCCTGCTCTGTTAATCTGCCAGGCGCTCGGTTTACCGGCTCAGGATACTCAACACATTATCAGTATGTCGCTGTTCGCTTCCGGCGTGGCTTCTATCATTCAGATCAAAGCCTGGGGACCGGTAGGTTCAGGGCTGTTATCCATTCAGGGCACCAGCTTTAACTTTGTTGCACCACTGATTATGGGCGGTACGGCGCTAAAAACCGGTGGCGCAGATATCCCAACCATGATGGCGGCGTTGTTTGGCACACTGATGCTGGCAAGCTGCACCGAGATGGTTATCTCGCGTGTACTGCATCTGGCACGTCGTATTATTACTCCGCTGGTCTCAGGGGTGGTAGTAATGATCATTGGTTTGTCACTGATTCAGGTGGGTCTGACATCGATTGGCGGCGGTTACGCAGCAATGAGCGACAACACCTTTGGCGCACCGAAGAATTTGATGCTGGCAGGTGTCGTGCTGGCGCTGATTATCATTCTTAATCGCCAGCGCAACCCATACCTTCGCGTTGCATCACTGGTGATTGCAATGGCTGCAGGATACCTGCTGGCCTGGTTCATGGGCATGTTGCCGCAAAATACCGCGCCGGTAAGTCAGGATCTGATCATGGTACCAACGCCGCTGTATTACGGTCTGGGTATCGACTGGAGCTTACTGCTACCGCTGATGCTGGTCTTTATGATCACCTCGCTGGAGACCATCGGTGATATTACGGCCACCTCCGATGTCTCCGAACAACCGGTCTCGGGTCCGCTGTACATGAAACGTCTGAAAGGCGGAGTACTGGCGAACGGCCTGAACTCGTTTGTTTCTGCCGTGTTCAACACCTTCCCGAACTCCTGCTTCGGTCAGAATAATGGGGTCATCCAGTTAACCGGCGTTGCCAGCCGCTATGTTGGTTTTGTGGTGGCGCTGATGCTGATCGCACTGGGTCTGTTCCCGGCAGTCAGCGGCTTTGTACAACATATCCCTGAACCTGTTCTGGGCGGGGCAACGCTGGTAATGTTCGGGACTATCGCCGCCTCCGGGGTACGCATCGTGTCACGTGAACCGCTGAACCGCCGTGCCATCCTGATTATCGCACTGTCGCTGGCTGTCGGTCTCGGCGTCTCCCAGCAACCGCTGATCCTGCAGTTTGCGCCTGACTGGGTGAAAAACCTGCTCTCTTCCGGTATTGCTGCTGGCGGTATTACCGCTATTGTTCTGAACCTGATTTTCCCGCCAGAGAAAGCGTAAGCGAAATGCGGCATTGATTCTGAATCAATGCCGCTGTAACGCTCTTTCACCATTCCCGCCTTGAGGATTGCGCGTAAATCGTGCATAACTTGACTATGTGCACTTCGCGGGATGGAAGACCATGAAATTTATTGGAAAGCTGCTTATTTACGTGCTGATCGCCTGTGCAGTGGCGATCCTCGGCCTTTATTTTCTACTGCAAACTCGTTGGGGTGCAGAGCATGTCAGCGCATGGGTGTCAGAGAACAGCAGCTACCACCTGGCTTTTGATGCCATCGATCACCGGTTTTCCTCCCCATCCCATATTCTGTTGAAAAATGTCACTTTTGGTCGTGATGGGCAACCTGCCACGCTGGTCGCAAAAACGGTTGATATTGGCCTGAGCAGTCGTCAGATCACCGACCCGTTGCACGTTGACACCATCTTGTTGCAAAACGGTACGCTCAATCTTTCTCAACAAACTGCGCCGCTTCCGTTCCAGGCCGATCGCCTGCAGCTACAGGATATGGCATTAAATAGCCCCGGCAGTGAGTGGAACCTGAGTGCGCAACGCGTGAACGGCGGCGTTATTCCCTGGAACCCTGAGGCGGGTAAAATTCTCGGCAACAAAGCGCAAATTCAGCTCAGCGCCAGTTCATTAACGCTTAACGACGTTCCCACCACCAACGTGCTGATCGAAGGCAGCATTGACCATGACCGCGTGACGTTAAGTAACATTGGCGCAGATGTCGCACGCGGCGCGTTAACCGGCGTTGCGCAGCGGAATGCTGATGGCAGCTGGGTCGTGGAGAACCTGCGGTTAAATGATATCCGGCTACAAAGTGATAAATCACTGGTCGATTTTTTCGCACCACTAACCACAATTCCGTCCCTGCAAATTGGTCGTCTTGAGGTGACGGATGCCCGTCTGCAAGGTCCTGACTGGGCGGTAACAGATCTCGATCTGAGTTTGCGCAATATGACCTTCAGCAAGGACGACTGGCAAACTCAGGAAGGGAAGCTGTCGATGAACGCCAGTGAGTTTATCTACGGTTCACTGCACTTTTTCGACCCCATTCTGAATGCCGAATTCTCACCGCAGGGCATTGCACTACGCCAGTTCACCACTCGCTGGGAAGGCGGTATGGTTAGAACATCCGGTAACTGGTTGCGCAGTAACAAGTCGCTAGTCCTTGACGATGTTGCCATTGCCGGGCTGGAATACACGCTGCCGGAAAACTGGAAGCAATTGTGGATGAAACCCCTGCCTTCCTGGCTAAACAGCCTGACGCTGAAAAAATTCAGCGCCAGCCGTAACCTGATTATCGATATCGACCCTCTGTTCCCATGGCAGCTCACCGCACTGGACGGTTATGGCGCCAACCTCGGGCTGGTACAAAATAATCAGTGGGGTATCTGGAGTGGTAGCGCCACACTCAATGCCGCTGCTGCGACGTTTAACCGTACCGACGTGCGCCGACCTTCTCTGGCCCTCGCCGCGAACAGCAGCAACATCAATATCAGCGAGCTAAGTGCCTATACGGAAAAAGGGCTGCTGGAGGCGACCGCCAGCATTTCGCAGTTGCCGCAACGCCAGGCGCAGGTCAGCCTGAACGGGCGTGGTGTGCCAATGACTATCCTGCAGCAGTGGGGATGGCCAGCACTGCCGCTTCCTGGTGACGGTAACATTCAGCTTACGGCCAGCGGTAATATTCTGGCAGATGCGCCACTCAAACCGACCGTGAACGGCCAGCTACATGCTGTAAATGCTGATAAACAGCAGGTGGCGCAAACCATGCAGGCGGGTGTGGTATCCGGTAGTGAAGTCTCAGCGCCGCCACTTGCGCAGTGATTATTGCCCGGTGGCGCTTCGCTTACCGGGCCTACTTCCGCTCATAAACGAATATATTCACTGCACAACAACCATTTCACCGGCTCGTCCTCTTCTATCGCCGGGAAGCGTCCCCCAGGCTCAAGAAAGTGGTTATCGTGCCGGTCGTCATTCACCATTGAGATTTCCCAGCCCAATACAAACGCTTTCTCGGCCCAGAAACGATGATACAAACGGGGTGGCAGACAGATGCCTTGCCCTGGTTTCAACACCAGCGTTTCACCGGGCTTAACGGTTCGCCGCTGACCATCCACACTTACCTCAATAATATGCTGCGCGTCATACTGAGCATCGGGCGTGGCCCATGCCAGCTGCATACATAAATCACCGCCGCCGCGATTGACAATATCTTCCATTTTATGGGTGTGAAAATGCCACGGCGTTTGTTGATCCTGTTGAATTTGCAGCATCTTTTCGGCATACGGTTTGGGGTAGTTTGCCGAATCCAACACGCCATTGCGCAACGTCAGTAACGTCAGCCCGGTTTGCGCAAAATCTCCGCGCCCGAAGTCAGTAACGTCCCAACCCAGCTGGAGATCGCGCACTTCACGCCACAGAGTTTGATCCTGTTGCCGCCAAGCGTCGACGGTAAAATACGCAAAGTCAGGCAGACAGATTCGAAAAGTCTCGGCGATGGCATGCGCTTTATCAACGGCATAATTAATTTGTGAACGCTTCATTCCACTTTTCCTTATCGCGAAAGAGGCGGGTTTCCCCGCCTGCATGCCGTTAGTAAAGTGATGCTTTGCCAGTAGATCCAAACAGCTTCATTTTATGGCGGATCACATCCCGTGCGGCGCTAATCGCTTCCGGGTAAATCACGTTCGGGTCCCACCAGGTTTCTTTCGCCAGAATTTCACGCACCTTCTGGAAGTAGGCGTACTTCATATCGCTGGAAATATTGATTTTGCCCACGCCCAGCGTGACGGATTCGGCAATCTCCGCATCCGGGTTCGCCGAGCCGCCGTGCAGCACCAGCGGAATATCCAGCCGCCCGGCGATATCACGCAGAATGTTCATTTGCAGCTCTGGCTGCATTCCTTTCGGGTAGATCCCGTGGGCGGTACCAATCGCTACCGCCAGCGTGTCGGCTCCGGTACGGGCGATAAAGTCCTGCGCCTGAGCAGGATCGGTGTAGGTGACTTTTGATACGCCGCCTTCCACTGACGTCCCGGTCTGGCCGATCGTCCCCAACTCCCCCTCAACCGAGACACCTACCGCATGCGCCAGTTTGACCACTTCGCGGGTCAGGGCCACGTTTTCCTCATAGGGCAGCAGCGAACCGTCGATCATCACCGAGGTAAACCCACACTGAATCGCCCGCAGGACATGTTCCACCGACGCCCCATGGTCCAGATGCAGAGTAAACGGCACTGTGCTACGCATCGTGATATCGCGGACATAGCTAAAAAACGCATCACCGACGAAATCATGCTCGCTGGGGTGAATCGAGATAATCGCTGGCGTGTTGGTTGCTTCCGCCTCTTCGACCACTGCACGCACAAAGCAACTATCCGCCACGTTGAAGGCGCCAATGGCAAAACCGTGCTGACGAGTAGGCTGCAGTAATTCTTTCATCGAAACTAACATGTTAATTCTCCAGTTTCAGGGTGTAGAAAGCCCTGCCAGTGCGTCATCGCAGAGGCATAGAAGGCGTTACAGAAAATGAATCAGGCTTTGCCGATAGCGCCGCTGGCCTGCAGATACGGAATAATGGCTTCTTCGCAGGCCTGTTCCATCAGGGCCAGGGCATCAACAAGTTCACAGGATTTGTCGCGACACAGGGTATGTAGCAATGCGGCTTTTCCGGCTTCAAAAACCGCCGCGCCAACGTTAATTTTGGCGACGCCAAACATCGGACAACGCTGTAGCTGGTCAAACGGCGTACCGCTGCCGCCATGTAGCGCCAGTGGCACCGTCGATAAACGGGCAATCTCCTCAAGGCGCTGGAAATCAATCGCCGGCGTCACACCCGGCGCATACATACCGTGCGCCGTACCGACCGACACCGCCAGCACGTCAATCCCGGTCTGCTGGATAAACGGCTCAACGTCAGCAGCCTGGGTCATCAAATCAACGTTCGTCGCGTGGTCATAGCGTGGAGCATCGGCAAGATGCCCCAACTCGCCTTCCACACACAGCGAGACGCTGGCAGCCAGATCCACAACCGCACGGGTCTGACGAATATTTTCTTCCAGCGCAAACGCTGAAGCGTCGATCATCAAGCCACTAAACCCGGCGCGAAAAGCCTGGCGGATGCGTACAGGATCTTTGCCGTGGTCCAGTGCCAGCACGACCGGTACCGAGGCTTCATCCGCCAGCGTTTTGACGACCGCAGCGGCTATCGATGCAGGAAAATGGTCCAGATGCCCCTGATACAGATTCAGAATAATGGGCGCATGATGTTTCTCAGCCACCCTAACCGCCGCCCGGGCGCTTTCCAGGTTCATACAGTTGATTGCCAGCAGCGCGTACTGTTCACGCCAGGCTTTCGTCACCATACTTTTCATATCAGCAAACATACGGCCTCCGGTTATTCCAGGGTGAAGGTGATTTCTTCGTCTTTCAGCTTCTGATCGCTGAGTTCATCAAACTCCTCGTCGCGCTCAGTCACCGGTTTCTTCCACAGTGAGAGCATCACGCCGCAAATCACCGTGCCGATCCCCAATGCCAGGCAAAACAACAGCGGGTGTGTGAAGAGTGGGACCACGAACATGCCGCCGTGCGGAACCGGACTTTCGACACCCCATACCATAATCAAGCCGCCCGCCACCGCTGATGCCACCACACAGGACCCAACCACGCGCAACAGGTCACGTGCCGCAATCGGTATAACGCCTTCGGTAATCATGCAGATCCCCATCGGGAATGCCGCCTTCAGTGCCTCACGTTCGGCCCGGGTGTACTTGTGGCGCGTCAGCAGGAAGGAGAGCGTAATGCCGAACGGTGGGATCATCGACCCGACAAACTTGACCGCTTCAGGGCCATACACGCCGCTAACCAGCATGCCATCCGCAAACAGCGACATGGTTTTATTTACCGGTCCGCCGAAGTCGAATGTCGCCATTGCGCCGAGGATCGCCCCCATCAGAAAACGGGACCCACCCTGCATGGACTCCAACAGGTGGATCAGCGCGTCCTGCAGCCAGGCAATCGGCTTGCCGATCAGCGTCATCATCAACAGACCGCCAATCACAGTACTCAACACCGGTAGCACCATGATGGGCATCAGCCCCTGCATTGATTGCGGTAAACGGATATAACGTTTCAACAGCAGAACGGTGTAGCCAACCAGAAACCCGCCAAGCATTCCGCCAATAAAACCGGTATGAATTTCGCCACAGACAAAACCGACAATCAGACCCGGCGCAAATCCGGGGCGATCGGCAATGGAGTAAGCAATCGCCGCGCTAATCAGCGGCACAATCAACCCCATCCCCCAACCACCTATCTGGTTGAGCATCCAGGGTATTGTCCCGATTTTTTCACCCACGTTAGTGCCGCCAAGTATTTGCCCCAGAGCAATACAGATCCCAGCGGCAACAATTAACGGGATCATCCACGAAATCCCCGTTAACAAATGCTTTTTAACTTCCTGAGATAGCGGAATTTTATTTTCACTCATGTGAAACCCCTCCAAAATGAGGATCGCTACTGGTTTGCGTTAACTAATGATTTTTCAACCTTTTCAAGAAACTGAACCGGTGATTTTATGACTATTTCCGTTTTCACTCGCACAATGCGTTTATTTGAAAACCGTTCCTCACCTTTTATTTTTACATCCACAGCAAGAATCACGACATCTGCAGATGAAATATCCTCTGCCAGCAATTCATTTTCCGTTCCGATAGTGCCCTGGGTTTCAACTTTAATATTATGACCAAGCGCTTTAGCACCTTTAATTAATTTCTCACGGGCAATATAGGTGTGCGCAATACCCGCCGTACAGGCGGCAACACAAACAATATTCATAACATGCTCCACTTTTTATTTAGCAGACATTGGATTCAGCATATTGGCTAAATAGCTCAATAATTTTCTGTGGACTGCTTTCGACCAGTAATTGTTCAATAATATCTTCGTCAGCCAGTGCTCCGGCAACCTGCGAGAGCAGACGAATATGCGTGGTGTTCTGATCTTCAAGACGGACGGCAAACAAAATAATACACCGCACATTGCTGCCATCCAGCGTTTCCCAGGGAATATCCTGCCGGGTACGCCCAATAGCCAGCGTCGTATTGATCACCGCTGATGATTTTCCGTGCGGGATCGCAATATGATTTTCAAAGCCGGTTGATCCCTCAGATTCACGCTGCCAGACATCCTGAATAAACGTTTCCCGACAGCTAATAGCACCATCTTTTTGCAGAATATCAGTCAGTTCCTCAATCACCTCCGTTTTGTTTGTCGCCTTCATGTCCAAAATAACGCGATTCATATTGAGTATTTTCGTTATATCCATCAATCATACCTCATGGAGTTCAGACATTAATTTTCAACGACCAGTGACGTCGCCCGATGTAATTTTTCAGTAATAACCGTTTCCATTACCCGCTTAATATCCGCATCATTGAAGAAGGCGGTGACATACACGACAGGCATAGCAATGGCGGGTAAATTAATGGTCGACACCACCAATTCAATATCGTCCGTCAGCACAGAGGACAAACTACCTGCCGACACCACGCCAACAATGGTCCAGTCCGGAAAGGCACGCAGAATGCGGCTCTTGAGTAAATGGGAGGTGCCAATACCGGTCGAGCAGACCAACAGCACACGCTTACGCGCCATCTGGCGCTCCATTGCCGCCTGAAAGTGGACGGTAAGATATCCCACCTCATCTTCCGATACCGCCCGCTCGCCCCAACCGCTAAACACCCGATTCACCGCGCATTGGGTCAACCGCCAGACGTCCTGCAGCTCGCCTTTGATATCCTCCAGCAGCGGATTGCGAATGCGGATCTGGTAGTTCAGGCGGTTAATCAGCGGCTTAATATGAATCAGTAATCCGTCATATAGCGCACTATCCTGACTGAGATCGCTGTCGACCATCTCGGCGAAGGTGGCAATCAGTCGATGGGTAATCAACCGCGCTTCATCGCTGGAGTGCATATGGCCAATGACGCTTACATCGTTATGCTCCTCAATCACGACGCCAGACGAGATAATATATTGATAAATAAACCAGACTTCGTCTTCCGGCAGTGAATGGGCTATACGTTTTTCTATACGTTGAATCATGCGGCTGGCAATTGAGAAAATGCTCTCATCACATGAAGTGATATTTTCATCTTTTCGCGGTAAGGCATTTCCACGCGTGATGCGATACATCATGATCAGAATATGAGTAAAAATATTGACGTAATACGGTTCGCCTAACGACCAGCACAGATCATTCTCCATTTCCTGCAACAGCGTCTGGACAAATAAAACGTCTTCCTCACCAAAATAATGGACTAGCGCTTTATAGCTCCCCGGGTCAAGACGTGAATAAACCACACTACCGGGTTCATTATGGTTAATCACACCGTTGATCAGTGATGCCATCGCCTGGCGCACACCACTCTCGCTACCTTCGATATGCGTGCCGCTTTGGCTGCGGATCAGCGATAAACCCAGCGGGGCAATCCATGATTCAATCACCTTCAGATCGTTAACTATCGATGCACTGCTGATAAAATAACGTTCGGACAATTTACTGATCGATGTTTCATGTGGCGTTTCGCTTAATAATTGCGAGGCTATCTTGACGCGTCGTGAGTTATTCATCATGCCGTCAGCGTCATCACCCTCCGCGCCTAATAACTGGTCTAAATATAAAAGATCGGTAATATTATCGGCAATTAATATCACACCTGCGCCAGCACGCTTATCAATGGATATTTTCCATTCCGACAACCACTGTTCCATCAAACGCAGGTCGCGTTGTACGGTCTTCTCCGAAACAGATAAATGCTCAGCAATTTTCAGCAGCGTGACATATTCCTTCCGGGACAGAAGGAATTTTAATAATCTGTTTTGTCGCGAGGTAATCATTTGCATTATTTACCCTTATCACACACCAGATTAAATATCTAAAGAAGCATTTATGCTCCACGTGTAATCCGTGATGATAAATATAAAAGGACTACGATGATGCAACAATACTAAATCGTGTCCTGTATTCCGGACAGAAATAAGACAAAAAAGGGAAATAGTGAGATATTTACAGCGCAGATCACATTTTTTTCATGTATTAGAGTGACAGCGATCGCAAATATGGATAGGTAAAAATTTAAGTCAGGATATTTTTTCTTTTCAGATCTGGAACGCTGTACGCACCGTAGGCCGGATAAGACGCAATGCGTCGCCATCCGGCACCACATTCACATGCGCTTATAGGGTTATCTTCAACATATCTTCCTCACCAGGCGTAACCACCGTTCCCCACGCGCTGCACACAGATGAACCGCCCTGCACATCGCTAACCTGCGGAATATTACGCAGACACAGCGTCCAGTTACGCGCTTCACCGACACCCTGCACGGTCAGCGTATTGCCCACTCGTACTACCTTCAGCGTGAAGATAACCGAGCCGTCAGACGCCGGAACTTCACAGAGCGCTTCACGCCCTTCCTGCAGATGGAACAACTGAAACGCGGTCCCTTCGTGCCAGGCGTAATCCGGCTTCTGATTATTGTTCCCCAGCGCCAGCAGCGTGTTATCCCTCACATACACCGGCAGGCTCAGGAAGTCGTGCCGCTGCTTATGCCAGCGACTGCCTGTTATCTCGTCATTACGCCACAGGTGCGTCCAGTCACCTTCCGGCAGGTAAAATTGCACGTCACCGGTTTCCGAGAACACCGGAGCCACCATCACGCTATCACCCAGCATGTACTGACGGTCAAGATAATCACACGCCGGATCGTCCGGGAACTCCAGCATCATCGCCCGCATCATTGGCGTGCCATGGGTACTGGCGCGAACCGCTTCACGATACAGGTACGGCATCATGCGGCATTTTTGCTCAGTGAAGAAACGCACCACATCGCAGGATTCATCGTCGTATGCCCACGGCACGCGGTAGGATTTGCTGCCGTGCAGGCGACTATGGCTGGAGAGCAGCCCAAACGCACACCAGCGTTTATAGACATGTGCTGGCGCAGTATTCTCGAAACCACCAATATCGTGGCTCCAGAAGCCAAAGCCCGACAGGCCGATAGATAAGCCGCCGCGCAGACTTTCCGCCATCGATTCGTAGTTGGCATAGCAATCACCTCCCCAGTGCACCGGGAACTGCTGTGCACCGACAGACGCAGAGCGGGCAAAAAGTACCGCCTCTTCTTCTCCCACCGTCTCTTTCAGTACGTTCCACACCAACTGGTTGTAGATGAACGCATAATGGTTATGCATTTTTTGTGGGTCAGCGCCGTCAAACCACTGCACATCCGTTGGGATACGTTCGCCAAAATCCGTTTTGAAGCAATCGACGCCGATATCCACCAGGCCTTTCAATTTGTTGGCATACCACTCGCAGGCCGCAGGATTCGTGAAATCATAAATCGCCAGCCCCGGCTGCCACTTATCCCATTGCCACAGAGAACCATCAGGGCGTTTAAGCAGATAGCCTTTCTCTTTCAGCTCGTTGAACAGCGGCGATTTCTGGCCAATGTACGGGTTGATCCACACACAGACCTTTAACCCTTTTTCTTTCAGGCGACGGATCATCCCTTCCGGATCCGGGAACGTCACCGGGTCCCACTCAAAATCACACCACTGAAATGCCTTCATCCAGAAGCAGTCAAAATGGAAGACATGAAGCGGCAGGTTGCGTTCGGCCATACCGTCGATAAAGCTGTTCACCGTCGCTTCATCATAGTTAGTGGTAAAGGAGGTAGTGAGCCACAGGCCAAAAGACCATGCCGGTGGCAGCGCCGGACGACCGGTAAGTCGGCTATAGCGATCCAGCACCGCTTTCGGCGTTGGGCCATCAATAACGAAATATTCCAGGTACTCGCTTTCCACGCTGAACTGCACTTTCGACACTTTCTCAGAGCCAATTTCAAACGATACACACTGCGGATGGTTTACCAGTACGCCGTAACCACGGTTGGTGAGATAAAACGGGATGTTCTTGTAAGACTGCTCAGTACTGGTGCCGCCATCGCGGTTCCAGGTTTCCACCGTCTGACCATTACGTACCAGCGCAGTAAAGCGCTCGCCCAGCCCGTACACCGTTTCACCGACGCCCAGATCCAGGCGTTCAAACATATAGTTTTTCCCGCTGTTGGTGTCCTGGACATAGCCGTTATTTTTCAGCTGGCTGCCGGTAATACGTTCGCCGTTACGCAGGAAGTCCAGCGACCAGAACTCGCCTTTAGTGACCCGCACGCTCAAATTACCGCTCTTCAGTTCGGCAAATTCAGCGGTGTTTTGTATCTCTACGTTGACGTCCTGCAGCACGTTCAGCGGATAATGCGGGCCGGTATCCAGCGCGCCCTGGAAGTGTTCCATACGCACCCCAACCACGCCTTCCTGCGGCGAGAAAAAGCGCAGGGTGAAGAGTGGAGTATCCAGTTGCCAGGTACGTTCACGCACATCGCGCGGCGCAACGTAGACAATCATCTCGTTACCCTGCTGTTCAACCTCGAACACCTGAATCGGGTGAGTTAAATTCAGGCCAGGCTGCGTCAGCCAGTTTCCGTCGCTAATTTTCATCGTCAGTTCCTTAGTTCTGTCATTCTTTCGTCGTAAAATCCTGCTGATTGCGGCGCGCGCCCTGAGCCAACTGACTCATAATTTCCGTCAGATACGGGGTTTTCAGGGTGTAGAAACGTTTGGCAATCACGGCACTCAGCAGGTAGCAAATGGCCGGGACAATCGTGAACAATGCGATAATGATGCTAATGGTGGCGCTATTTTGGGTTTTCGCTGCGGCATCGTAGCCGCCGCCCGCCAGCATCCAGCCGATCATCGCCCCGCCAAGCGCCAGGCCCAGCTTGAGCACGAACAGCGTTCCCGCAAAGCTGATCCCCGTCAGACGTTTTCCGTTACACCACTCCCCGTAATCAACGGTGTCGGACATCATTACCCACTGGATTGGCGTCACGAGTTGATGCAGTACGCCAATCACGAAGATGAAAGCGAACATGGTGAGGTTGGCGTGCATCGGCACGAAGAACATTGCCAGGCTGATGACCGCCAACAGGGCATTCGTCCACCAGAAGACACTCACTTTGCATTGCCAGTCAGTCAGCGGTTTTGCCAGCGCAGAGCCGATCAGATTGCCGACACAATAGGTGGTGAGGAAGGCCACAAACACTTCCGGCTTGCCCAGAATCCAGGTGACGTAATACATCATCGCCCCGCCGCGAACGCAGACGGCAAGGATGTTGAGAATGGTCAGCAGGCCGACGATGCGCCATTGATCGTTTTGCCAGATATCACGCAGGTCTTCACGCATTGAAGTGCTGCCCGGCGGCGCTTTCACACGTTCTTTGGTGGTGAAGAAGCAAAACGCCAGCATCAGGAACGCCACGACCGAGAGCACGGCAATCCCGCCCTGGAAGCCCAGCGCTTTATCTTCACCGCCAATCAGATTAACCAGCGGCATCATCAGCACGGTGGAGAGCATGCCGCCCGCCGTCGCCAGCACGAAGCGCCATGACTGTAGGGAGATGCGCTGCGTGGGGTCATTAGTGATCACGCCGCCCAGCGCACAATAGGGAATGTTCACCACGGTATAAAGCAGGGTCAGCAGCGTGTAGGTAATTGCGGCATAAATCATTTTGCCGTGCAGGCTGAGATCCGGCGTGCTGTAGGCGAGCACACAGACCAGACCAAACGGCAGCGCACCAAATAGCACCCACGGGCGGAATTTCCCCCAGCGTGAACGGGTGCGGTCGGCGAGCAGTCCCATGCAAGGGTCTGAGATGGCATCCAGCGCGCGGGCCAGTAAGAACATGGTGCCGACAAATCCGGCCGGAATACCAAAAATATCGGTATAGAAGAACATCATATATAACATGACGTTATCGAAGATAATGTGGCTGGCGGCATCACCCATGCCGTAGCCAATCTTCTCTTTAACGGACAAAATCTCACTTTTCATTACGCATCCTTGTTAGCACTTTCACACGCACTGATACCGGTTACAGTTCTTGTAAACCATCCCTGTGAGCGCGGGTATTGCGATATCTCGTTATCAAATTACGATTCTTATTTTCTGTGATCGGGGTAGCGTCGAAAAATGTGTCGAAGTGTAAGCGATGGATTTTGTAGAGATTTATTTGAAACTGGTCATGGTAAGGAGAAAGGGAAGTTAAAAAAGTGAGTGAGGGGGTGTGGAAACCGTAGGAAGTAGCTATAATGCGCCCCGCCTCCATGTAGCAATCGAGGCGCGGAAGATCGTCATCTCCGGTGAGGTGGCTGGACTTCAAATCCAGTTGGGGCCGCCAGCGGTCCCGGGCAGGTTCGACTCCTGTGATCTTCCGCCAATTTGCTTATCTTATATCCGCCATTTGCCATATCTTCTCCATTCACAAATTCCTTTATGATTCTCAGCTCAAAATTCTAAATACATCTATTCACTTTGAGAATATTATATGAGCACAGCGCTTACTATTTTAGCCATTACAGCTACTGTAATTAGTCCATTATTAGCCGTTCAAACTCAGAAATTCATTGAAAGGTACTCACAAAAAAAATCATTGAAGATTGATATATTCAAACAACTCATGGCGACACGATCTCAGAATGCCAGATTATCCAATGAGCATGTTCGCGCGCTAAATATGATAGACTTAGCATTTTACGGTAAAATAAAAAAAGGAAAGACAAAGAGGAGCACTTCTGAGAGTAGCGTATTATCTTCATGGAAGCTTTATTTTGCACACTTGAATACTTCATACCCAGGTAACGATAATGCCCAGGGCGCTATATGGAATCAAACAAGTAATAGCTTGTTCCTGGACTTATTATCAGATATTGCAAAAGATATTGGCTATGATTTCGAGCGAGTCCAATTACAAACAGCCACATATTCTCCGGTTGCCCATGGGGCAATCGAGAGCGATCAGATAAAAATAAGAAAAGGTTTAGCTGCAATATTTTCAGGAGAAGATGCCTTAAAAATGGAGATCATAAATATTCCGGGAAAGCAGGATAATTAATAGACCCACTGCTTATTTTGAGTCTCAACACCCAACCTTTCCAACGCCTTTCTGCCCAAGGTGTTCGACAAATCCACACCCAAAATTATTCTTTCCGGCAAGTATCTACGCGAAGCAGGGTTTGATACCGGGCAACAGGTTACTGTAAAAGTGATGAGCGGCCGTATCGTCCTGATGGCCTACAGCGAACAGGAACAACGGTTGCCGGATGAGCTGAAAGAAGCACATCAGAAGTTGAATAGAATTGAGAGCACGCTGGCGACTCTCCAGTGAGGTACGACTGAACCTGTATGCGTTACTTACAGGTTCAACTGATGCCGGATGGCGCTAACGCTTATCCGGCCTACGGACTGCATGCAATAAGAGACAACATTGCGGCCTTTCATTTTCAGTTATTCGGTTTTACCGAACAACTGCCATAACCCCCATATTCAATACGTAAAAAACCACCGTTCGGTTAATCAGCGCTTCTTTCAGATCACCGCTCATCCTGAAACGGGAGGCTTTCGAGCGCAATATCGCTGCTATATGTTGCGAACAGGCTAGATCAGGATAAAAGAAAAAGATGCAGGAAATTGCATTTGAGATTTGAAGAATTTATTTATTAATAAAATCAGTGAATAACAGAGGGGGGGATTATGGC
>NZ_JANEWL010000041.1:0-35398 GCF_028069815.1 Citrobacter sp. Awk 2 | reverse complement strand
ATATTTTATATTTCAGCTAACAACTGTACTGGTTAATTTAAAGACATTTAAAATCAATCACATAAAATTGCGTTTGATCCGGGTAAATCTCGGCAATCACCTGTTTAAGTTCTTCAAGCGTCATGTTTTCCTGCTGGGCATGTTTTTCCGTTAGCGTATCCAGTGTAACGGTTGAAGTGCCGACAACTTCAATCGTGCAGAAGTAGCCATCATCCTCGAAGCGCCCAACGCGCAGAATATCGCCGGCTTTGAAGTGTGATTCAGACTCATCACGAATGGTGATGGTCTTACGTCCGGCCAGAATGTCATCCTGGAAGCGTTGAAAAAAAGTGATGTCATTTGGCTGCATGTTATTATTCCCTGTAGATGAAGTCTGATGAGTGAGTTTTGCCATTGTGAGTATGTTCTCCCACGCTGCCATCGCCAGTCTCAACAATCTTGAGATGCTGGTCTATAACTATGTCATCAAAAACCGTGACAAAGTCATGTACATGACCATTCGCGAACTGGCCGATGCCGTGGGCGTATCCACAACTACCGTGTTGCGCTTTTGCCGCAAGCTTAAATGTGAGGGCTACTCAGAATTTCGCGTACGCTTTAAATTATATTTAGAGCAGAATGAACCGCAACAGGCTAATTTTGGCGCCAGCGAGATAATTAGCTTTTTTAAAGGCGTAAACAATGACGAGTTTGATAAACTGCTCGAACAGGCTGTTGATATTATATTATCTTCCGAGCGTATCATATTCGTCGGTGCGGGAACATCAGGGGCGCTTGCAAAATATGGCGCACGTTTTTTCTCCAATGTGGGTAAATTCAGTAACCATATCGACGATCCTTATTTTCCGGTAACCAATGATATGGCCAGAAACGCGCTGGCGATTGTCCTGTCCGTCTCTGGCGAAACAGAGGAAATCCTGCGTTTCGCCAGCCAGTTCAGCCTACATAACTGTAAAGTCCTGTCGATTACCTGCCATGAGCACTCACGACTGGCGAAACTCGCCGACTTTAACCTCTCCTGGCACGTACCGCAAACCCGCATTGCGGGGGTCTATGATATTACCACGCAAATTCCTGTTATTTATATTCTGGAATCACTCGGCCGCAAGCTGGCGAAAAGATTAGCGTAAAAAAACAATATGTTTTTTTGATGTAACAAATCACATTTCCGCTATTTTGTTATATCGTGACATTTATCTTTCCTTTGTTAGACTCAAAATCAGATTGTATTAATTTGAGACTGAGCGCAGATGAAAAAACTTACCTTACCAAAAGATTTTTTATGGGGCGGCGCAGTAGCGGCGCATCAGGTTGAAGGCGGCTGGAACAAAGGTGGCAAAGGTCCCAGCATTTGCGACGTACTGACCGGTGGCGCACATGGTGTTCCCCGTGAGATCACTCAAGACATTGTGCCCGGCAAGTACTATCCCAACCATGAAGCTGTCGATTTTTACAGTCATTACAAAGAAGACATCAAGCTGTTTGCTGAAATGGGCTTCAAGTGCTTCCGTACCTCTATCGCATGGACTCGTATCTTCCCGCAAGGTGACGAATCACAACCGAACGAAGAAGGTCTGAAGTTCTACGATGATATGTTCGATGAATTGCTCAAATACAACATCGAGCCGGTTATCACACTTTCCCACTTCGAAATGCCGCTGCATCTGGTTCAACAGTACGGAAGCTGGACCAATCGCAAAGTCGTCGATTTCTTTGTTCGTTTTGCTGAAGTTGTCTTTGAGCGCTACAAGCACAAGGTCAAATACTGGATGACCTTTAACGAGATCAACAACCAGCGCAACTGGCGCGCGCCGCTGTTTGGTTATTGCTGTTCCGGTGTAGTGTATACCGAACATGAAAACCCGGAAGAAACCATGTATCAGGTGCTGCATCACCAATTCGTGGCCAGCGCTCTGGCAGTGAAAGCCGCACGCCGCATCAACCCTGAAATGAAAGTCGGTTGCATGCTGGCGATGGTACCGCTGTATCCGTTCTCCTGTAAGCCTGAGGATGTCATGTTCGCGCAGGAATCTATGCGTGAGCGCTATGTTTTCACCGACGTTCAACTGCGCGGCTACTACCCGTCTTATGTACTGAACGAATGGGAACGCCGCGAATTCAACATCAGGATGGAAGAGGGTGATAAACAAATCCTGCGTGAAGGGACCTGCGATTATCTCGGCTTTAGCTATTACATGACTAACGCAGTAAAAGCAGATGGTGGTAGCGGCGATGCAATCTCGGGTTTTGAAGGCAGTGTGCCAAACCCACACGTAAAGGCCTCCGACTGGGGCTGGCAGGTAGATCCAGTTGGGCTGCGCTATGCATTATGCGAACTGTACGAGCGTTATCAGAAACCGCTGTTTATCGTCGAAAACGGTTTTGGCGCCTACGATAAAGTAGAAGAAGACGGTAGCATCAACGATGACTATCGTATCGACTATCTGCGTGCTCATGTCGAAGAGATGATGAAAGCAGTAACGTATGATGGCGTGGATCTGATGGGCTACACACCGTGGGGCTGCATCGACTGCGTATCATTCACCACCGGCCAGTACAGCAAACGATATGGCTTTATCTATGTGAATAAACACGACGATGGCACCGGCGATATGTCGCGTTCGCGCAAGAAAAGTTTTAACTGGTACAAAGAAGTGATCGCCAGCAACGGCGAGAAACGTTGATTTTTGCCGGATGGCGGCGTAAGCATCTTATCCGGCCTACAGGTTATGCTCCCGTAGGCCGGATAAGCGCAGCGCCATCCGGCAATTAAATGCCTACTTCCCGCCCGCCAGCTCCAGAAAACTGCCCGTCACGTAAGAGGCCTTTTCGCTCAACAACCAAACTATCGCCTGCGCGACCTCTTCCGGCTGTCCGCCTCGCTGCATCGGCAACATGGGTTTCACGCGATCAACCCTTCCTGGCTCTCCACCTGACGCATGCATCTCAGTGTAGATCAGGCCCGGCCGTACGCAGTTTACACGAATCCCCTGTGCCGCCACTTCCAGCGCCAGTCCGGTCGTTAACGAATCCACAGCGCCTTTCGATGCGGCATAATCAACATATTCGAAAGGCGCGCCAAGTCTTGATGCTGCTGAAGAAACATTCACAATCGCCCCACCCTGACTACCGTGTTTTAACGACATCCGTTTTACCGCTTCCCGACAACACAGAAAATAGCCAGTCACATTGGTTGCCAGGACACGATTGATTCGCTCAGCCGTTAGATTCTCCACCGTGCTCTGCTCAAACAAGATCCCAGCATTATTGACCAGTGCAGCCAATGGTTCGCCTTCGCGGTCAATAGCATCGAACATCGCCACCACCTGGCTCTCATCACTGATATCCGCACGCAGAATAAACGCGCGCCCTCCAGCAGCGATGATGCGATTGACCACCTCCGTTGCTGCGCGAATATTATGATGAAAGTTAACCGCAACCGTGTAGCCCTCTTCTGCCAACTGCAACGCTGTTGCCCGTCCAATACCACGACTGCCGCCAGTAACCAGTGCGATTCCCATGCTTTCCTCCAGATATGAAAAGGCCGGGAGGCGGCTTCGCCTTACCCGGCCAGGAAACGGCTTTACTACGCGAAAAAGTTACTGATATTCACTCATCGGTACGCAAGAGCAGAACAGGTTACGGTCACCGTAAACGTCATCGAGACGCTTCACGGTCGGCCAGTATTTGTTCGCGACACCCGCCGGGAAGACAGCGATTTCGCGGCTATAACCGTGAGTCCACTCAGACACCAGTTCATTCTGGGTATGCGGAGAGTTAACCAGCGGATTATCTTCCAGCGGCCACTCACCGACTTTCACGCGCTCGATCTCAGCGCGGATAGCCAGCATCGCATTGATAAAGCGATCCAATTCTACTTTGCTTTCGGATTCCGTTGGTTCGACCATCAGCGTACCCGCAACCGGGAATGACATGGTCGGCGCATGGAAACCATAATCGATCAGACGCTTGGCAATATCCAGTTCGCTGATACCGGTCTCTTCTTTCAGTGGGCGAATGTCGAGAATACATTCATGTGCCACACGGCCATCACGACCAGTATACAGCACCGGATATGCATCCTTCAGACGGCTGGCAATGTAGTTGGCATTAAGAATAGCCACCTGGCTTGCCTGCTTCAGTCCTTCTGCCCCCATCATGCGGATGTACATCCAACTGATTGGCAGAATAGATGCGCTACCGAACGGCGCAGCAGAAACTGCGCCCTGACGGGTGAGCATCCCTTCAATCTGTACCACACTGTGGCCCGGCACGAACGGTGCCAGATGCGATTTAACGCCGATCGGCCCCATACCTGGGCCACCGCCGCCGTGCGGAATGCAGAACGTTTTATGCAGGTTGAGGTGCGATACATCTGCGCCGATAAAGCCTGGCGAAGTGATACCAACCTGGGCGTTCATGTTCGCACCATCAAGGTAAACCTGACCGCCAAACTGATGCACAATTTCACATACTTCACGGATGGTTTCTTCATATACGCCGTGCGTAGACGGATAGGTAACCATGATGCAAGAGAGGTTTTCACCCGCCTGTGCCGATTTTTCGCGCAGATCGCCAAGATCGATGTTACCGTTCTTATCACACGCAACAACGACGACCTGCATACCTGCCATTTGAGCAGAGGCCGGGTTGGTACCATGCGCAGAAGCCGGGATCAGGCAGATATCACGATGACCTTCATTACGGCTTTCGTGATAATGACGAATTGCCAGCAGGCCAGCATATTCGCCCTGTGCACCGGAGTTCGGCTGCATGCAGACAGCGTCATAACCGGTCAGTTTTACCAGCCACTCGGAAAGCTGGCCGATCATCTGGTGATAACCTTCTGCCTGTTCTGGCGGGCAGAACGGGTGCAGTTCGGCAAATTCCGGCCAGGTGATTGGAATCATCTCAGCTGCCGCATTTAGCTTCATGGTGCAGGAACCCAGCGGAATCATCGCCTGGTTCAGCGCCAAATCTTTACGCTCCAGCGAGTGCATGTAGCGCATCATTTCGGTTTCACTATGGTAGCGATTAAATACCGGATGGCTGAGGATTGCGTCATCACGCAGCATGCTGTCCTGAATAGAACGGCTGTCGAGCGCTACATCTTTATCCAGCACGTCGATGTTCAGGCCGTGGCTGTCGCCCAGCAGGACGTTGAACAATTGCACAACATTTTCGCGAGTGGTGGTTTCATCGAGGGTGATACCTACTGCGTTATGAATATCGCTGCGCAAGTTGATTTCAGCCGCTTCAGCACGCGCCAGTACGGCCGCTTTATCAGCCACTTCTACACACAAGGTGTCGAAGTAATGCGCATGCCGCAGCTTCAGTCCTTTCTGTTGCAGACCTGCCGCCAGAATATCGGCCAGGCGGTGGATGCGGTTTGCGATGCGTTTCAGGCCTACCGGACCATGATAAACGGCATACAAGCTGGCGATGTTGGCCAGCAGTACCTGCGAGGTACAAATGTTGGAGTTCGCTTTCTCGCGACGGATATGCTGTTCACGAGTCTGCATCGCCATACGCAGTGCGGTATTACCCGCCGCATCTTTCGATACGCCGATAATACGGCCAGGCATAGAGCGTTTGAATTCATCTTTAGCAGCAAAGAACGCTGCGTGCGGACCGCCGTATCCCATCGGTACGCCGAAACGCTGTGCAGAGCCGAACACAATGTCTGCGCCCTGTTTACCCGGAGCGGTCAGCAGGACCAGCGCCATAAAATCGGCAGCAACGCTGACCACGACCTTACGGGATTTCAACTCAGCAATCAGTTTGCTGTAGTCGTGCACTTCACCGGTAGTACCAACCTGCTGTAACAGCACGCCGAACACATCCTGGTGATCCAGTGCTTTTTCCGCATCATCGACGATAACGTCAAAACCGAAGGTTTGTGCACGGGTACGCACGACATCCAGGGTTTGCGGATGAACATCAGCAGCGACAAAGAAACGGTTGGCGTTTTTCAGCTTACTGATGCGTTTTGCCATCGCCATAGCTTCAGCGGCAGCGGTGGCTTCATCCAGCAGAGATGCGGAAGCCATGTCCAGACCCGTCAGGTCCAGCGTGACTTGTTGGAAGTTCAGCAGCGCTTCCAGACGGCCCTGAGAAACTTCTGGCTGATACGGCGTGTACGCGGTGTACCAGCCCGGGTTTTCCAGCATGTTGCGCAGGATAACCGGCGGCAACTGCACGGCGGTGTAGCCCATGCCAATGTAGGACGTGAAGCGCTTGTTACGCCCGGCGATGGCTTTTAATTCTGCCAGCGCAGCGTATTCGGTCGCCGCCTCGCCTACCTGCGGCGGGGTTGCGAGCTGAATGTCTTTCGGCACAATCTGGCCGATCAGCGCGTTTAACGATTCGGCGCCTACCGCATTCAGCATCTCTTGCTGCTGCGCGGCGTCCGGTCCGATGTGGCGTTCAATGAAAGCGCCGCTGTTTTCAAGCTGGCTTAACGTCTGTGTCATGGGCGATGGTTCCTGAAACGTGCAGTGAATCGTGATTGTCTCTGTCTACGTGCCCGGTGGCGCTAGCGCTTACCGGGCCTACGCATGCTTTGTAGGCCGGATAAGCGCAGCGCCATCCGGCAAAAGCGTATTTACTCGTCTTCTAACAAAGCTTCATATGCGGTCGCATCCAGCAGTGATTCAATCTCACTTTCATCGCTGGCTTTGATTTTGAAGATCCAGCCGCCGGTATACGGCTCGCTGTTAACCAGCTCCGGAGAGTCGCTGAGTGCGTCATTAACCGCAACAATCTCACCGCCGACTGGCGCATAAATATCAGATGCCGCTTTTACGGATTCCGCAACGGCGCAGTCATCACCCGCGCTTACGGTCGTGCCAACGTCAGGCAGATCAACGAAAACCATGTCGCCCAGCAGCTCCTGAGCGTGTTCGGTGATACCAACGGTGTAAGAACCGTCAGCTTCTTTGCGCAGCCATTCGTGTTCTTTGCTGTATTTCAGTTCTGCAGGTACGTTGCTCATCAATCAATCTCCAAAAAAGGATGAATTACGCGACGGCTTTGCCGTTACGCACAAAAATAGGTTTAGTGACTTTAACTGGCATTTCGCGGTTACGAATTTGCACAATCGCCGTTTCGCCGATACCTGCCGGAACGCGTGCCAGCGCGATGCTGTAGCCCAACGTTGGGGAGAAGGTTCCGCTGGTGATGATGCCTTCATGCTGGTTGCCCGACGCATCAGTAAAACGCACTGGCAGTTCATTGCGCAGCACACCTTTCTCCGTCATGACCAGGCCGACCAGTTGCTCGTGGCCTTTTTCGCGCTGCAATTCCAGCGCTTCACGACCAATAAAGTCGCGATCGGTCGGTTCCCACGCGATAGTCCAGCCCATATTGGCTGCCAGCGGGGAGATACCTTCATCCATCTCCTGACCATACAGGTTCATACCGGCTTCTAAACGCAGCGTATCACGCGCGCCCAGACCGCAAGGCTGAACACCGGCTTCGACCAGCGCACGCCAGAAATCCGCAGCCTTTTCATTCGGCATGGCAATTTCATATCCCGCTTCACCGGTATAACCCGTGGTCGCGATAAACAAATCACCCGCCTGAACGCCGAAGAACGGTTTCATACCTTCAACAGCATGGCGTTGTTCGTCAGTAAACAACGTGGCAGCTTTTGCCTGCGCGTTTGGTCCCTGCACCGCGATCAGCGACAGGTCATCACGAACAGTGATGTCGATGGCGTAAGGTTCAGCGTGTTGGGTAATCCAGGAGAGGTCTTTTTCGCGGGTGGCGGAGTTTACAACGAGGCGGAAGAAATCTTCAGTGAAGTAGTAGACAATCAGGTCATCTATCACGCCGCCCGAAGCATTTAGCATACCGGAGTAAAGGGCTTTACCTGTCTTCGTTAGCTTCGCGACGTCGTTTGCCAGCAGATAGCGCAAGAACTCCCGGGTGCGGCTGCCGCGCAGGTCGACGATGGTCATGTGCGACACATCAAACATACCGGCATCGGTGCGGACAGCATGGTGCTCATCGAGCTGAGAACCGTAATGCAGTGGCATCATCCAGCCATGGAAATCAACCATGCGCGCGCCACATAGCGTGTGTTGTTCGTACAAAGGAGTCTGTTGAGCCATCTTTTCCTCGTTGAATAAGCGGGGCTATCAACTCTTTCGTGGTGAAATCTTCGCCACGAAACCCAGCACCACAGCCGCTCCAGGGGCTGCGACGCAAACGTTCTCTTTGTCCTGAACTTACCACCGAAACAGACGCTAAACCATAAGGCAAAATTAACCATCACATTAGCTTATGACTAAAAATGGCCAGATCTCCGACAGCATAAAAAACCAGTTAAATGCCATTATGTCAGAACAACAGGCGAAGATAAGTGAAGTTGAGCCGCATCAATCCATATTAAATGTGGAAAAAATGTCAAAAATGGCGTTATGAAAAAAACGTAATATTAAAAAAACTAATGCGAAAAAAGGCGTGGAATTAGATTATTTCAAATGAGAGAGTCATCCCGGCGCGTACGCCGGGAGAGGAAAGTGTGACGGGTTTCAAACTCTTAAGATTGTCCTTACGGACACTCGCGTAGCCACTCAGGAAGATCGTTCAGCCCCATCGCCTGGCGGATGAGTTGTGGTTTTACGCCCGGGAGGGTATCGGCCAGTTTCAGACCAATATCACGCAGTAATTTCTTCGCCGGATTTTCCCCGGCAAACAGTTCACGGAACCCCTGCATTCCAGCCAGCATCAGCGCAGCACTGTGCTTGCGGCTACGCTCATAACGGCGCAGATAGAGGTACTGGCCGATGTCTTTCCCCTGACGTTGCAGGCGCTTAAGTTCATCAATCAACTCCGCTGCATCCATAAAACCGAGGTTCACCCCCTGCCCTGCCAGCGGATGGATGGTATGCGCCGCATCCCCTACCAGGGCCATACGATGGGCGGCAAACTGGCGGGCATAGCGTCCCGTCAGCGGAAACGTCTGGCGTTCGCTTTCAAGCTGGCATAACCCCAGACGATTATCGAAAGCGATATTCAGAGCCTGATTGAAATCATCTGCACTTGCCTGCTGCATACGTTCAGCGTCCTGCGGCGAGAGAGACCAGACAATAGAGCACAAATGTGGGTCGCTAAGCGGCAGGAACGCCAGGATACCTTCGCCATGAAACGCCTGACGCGCAACCGCGCCATGGGCTTCTTGCGTACGGATCGTCGCCACCAGCGCATGATGACGGTAATCCCAGAACGTCAGCGGAATATCCGCTTTGTTGCGCAGCCACGAGTTTGCACCGTCAGCACCAATCACCAGACGGGCGGTCAGCATGGAGCCATCTTTCAGCGTCAGGAACGCCTCATTCTCTCCCCAGGCCACCTGCTGTAACTCAGCCGGTGCCATCAGCGAGATATCTGCTGAACGCTGTGCTTTTTGCCACAGTGCGTAGTGAATCACCGAGTTTTCAACGATATGCCCCAAATGGCTGTAACCCATACTCTGGTCATCAAATTCAATGCGTCCAAAGCTGTCTTTATCCCAGACTTCCATGCCGTGGTAGCAGCAAGCGCGACGGGCAACAATATCCGACCATACGCCAAGGCGCGTCAGCAGTTTTTCACTGGCCGCGTTAATTGCCGACACGCGAAGCTGAGGGGGTGCATCCGCCGCCAAAGGCTGTGGAACATGTTGTTCTAACACAGCAACGCGTAATCCGCTGCCCTGCAGGCCGCAGGCAACCGCCAGTCCCACCATGCCGCCACCAACAATTGCTACATCAACACTTTGCACTGTTTGCTCCTGAAAATAGGACAATCAAAAACCGTAGGCCGGATAAGGCAAAGCCGCCATCCGGCATCAATTCCGCGACATTGCCTGATGGCGCTGCGCTTATCAGGCCTACTTCTTTAATTCGGCCTACAGGTCATATTTATCGCGCAACCCAACCGAGGGTCCGCTCCGCCAACGCATCGCGCGCGGGTGTAAATAATTCCATTGCTATCAGTCCGGCATTACGCCCAACGACCAACGGAGCCCAGCGATTGGCAAACAGATACACCAGACTGTTGGTGACACCAATCGTTACCTCGCGATCGCGCTGACGGCGCTGTTGATAACGCGACAGCACCGCATAATCGCCCACATCTTCTGCGTCATCCAGGGCCTGAGTCAACGTTTCGGCAAGACTCATGGCATCACGAAGTCCAAGGTTAAAACCTTGTCCGGCAATAGGATGCAGCGTCTGTGCCGCATTACCCACCAGCACCGTACGATGGGTAATCGCTTTCAGCGCGGTTGTTAAAGACAGCGGGTAAGCGTTGCGTTTACCTGCCTGAGTAATACGCCCCAGCCGCCAGCCAAATGCGCGTTGCAGTTCGCGGCAAAACTGTTCATCTGACCAGGACATGATCTCTTCACGCTTCTCCAGCGGATGGCACCACACCAGCGAGCATCGCCCCTCCGCCATTGGCAGCATGGCCAGCGGACCATGCGGCGTGAAACGCTCGTAGGCACGTCCGTCGTGAGGAACGGAAGTCGTGACGTTAGCAATGACGGCCAGTTGTTCATACGGCTGTTGCTGCCAGTCAACCCCACAGGCTGTCGCCAACGCAGAGCGCGTGCCATCTGCAGCCACCAGCAGATGCCCCGTAATCGTTTCGCCATTTTCCAGTGTAACATCAACACGTTCTTGCGTGCGCGACACGCTGGCAACACGAGCGGGACAGTGCAATGTGACACCCGGCGCTTTACGCAGCAGCGCAAACAGACGTAGCCCCACATCGTGCAGTTCTACCACCTGACCGAGCGCTGAAATAGAGTATTCCTGCGCATCCAGCGTGACGAATCCGGCATGCCCACGGTCACTGACGTGTACCGTTTTGATTGCCGTTGCGCAATCAGCAATTGCCTGCCACACGCCAATTCGCGCCAGCTGTTGGCAGGTTCCTGCCGCCAGCGCAATTGCCCGGGCGTCAAATCCCGGGTGGCGATCGGTTTCAGGTTCGCTCGCTTCTATCAGATGAACAGGCAGCGTCCCATGGCTCAGCGCTGAAATGGCCAGCGCCAGCGTCGCGCCGACCATGCCGCCACCGACGATAATCACGCTCATTGCAGTCGCGCCGCAGCCATCAGGGCTTCAATGTCATCCGCCTTCTTGACCACTCCGGCGGTCAGGTTTTCGTTACCGTCTTCGGTAATAAGGATGTCATCTTCAATACGAATGCCGATACCGCGGTAAGCAGGAGGGACATCGGCATCCGGAGCGATATACAACCCTGGCTCAACCGTGAGTACCATTCCCGGCTCCAGGACACGCGAACGGTCCTGACCATAAACACCGACGTCATGGACATCCAGACCCAGCCAGTGGCTGAGACCATGCATAAAGAAAGGTCGGTGCGCATTCTCGGTAATCAACTGATCGACTTCACCGTGCAGGATACCAAGCTTCACCAGGCCGGTAATCATGATGCGCACCACTTCGCCAGTCACCTCCTGAATGGAAGTCCCTGGACGATACAGACGCAGGCTGGTTTCTAACGACTCCAATACGATGTCGTAGACCTCACGCTGGGCTGGTGTAAATTTGCCGCTAACCGGGAAGGTACGCGTGATATCGCCCGCGTAGCCTTTGTATTCACATCCAGCATCAATCAGCACCAGGTCGCCATCACGCATTTCACTTTCGTTTTCGGTGTAATGCAGGATACAGCCGTTTGCGCCGCTGCCAACGATGGTGTTATAGGATGGGTAACGCGCACCATGACGGGTGAATTCGTGATGAATTTCCCCTTCCAGGTGGTACTCAAACATCCCCGGACGGCATTTTTCCATCGCCCGGGTATGCGCCAGTGCGGTAATTTCCCCAGCCCGGCGCATAACAGCAATCTCTTCTGCCGATTTAAACAGGCGCATCTCATGCACCATCGGACGCCAGTCGATAATTGCTGCAGGCGCGTGCAGATTTTGCCGGGAACCTTTACGCAGCTTATCCAGCGCCGTACTGACTATCTCGTCGGCCCAGGCATATTCACCCTGCGCGTGATACACCGCGTCCAGGCCATTGAGCAACAGGTGCAGCTGTTGGTTGATTTCGCTGAAGGCTAGCGCCCGGTCAACGCCCAGTTTTTCCGGTGCGGCATCCTGCCCCAGACGGCGGCCAAACCAGATCTCTGCAGTCAGGTCGCGAACCCGGTTGAACAAAACGCTGTGGTTATGAGTGTCATCACTTTTAATCAGTACCAGCACGGCTTCAGGTTCGTTAAAACCGGTGAAGTACCAGAAATCACTGCTTTGGCGGTACGGGTATTCACTGTCCGCGCTGCGTGTCGCTTCGGGTGCCGCGAAAATTAGCGCGGCGCTGCCAGGCTGCATTTGCGCCAATAATGCCTGGCGACGACGCTGGAATTCTTGCTGAGATATCTCGCTCATCACACTCTCCTTTGCGTTTCGTTCTTAGTGCAGAGTCGGTTTACGGACTTCCGGTGCGGTCGGTTGCTGACGCGTGAATGTGTCATGGCACAGCAACGCGGCAACACGCACGTATTCGATGATCTCTTCGAGCGACATTTCCAGCTCTTCCTGATCTTCGTCTTCGTCATAGCCCAACTGGGCGATATTACGCAGATCATCGATCGCTTCGCCGGTTTCACCTGTCACTTTATCGAGCTTCGGTTGTGTCACACCGAGGCCCAGCAAAAAGTGGTTTACCCAGCCAGCCAGTGCATCGGCGCGATCGAACACGCTAACGTCATCGCCTTCAGGCAGATAAAGCTGAAAAAGGAAGCCATCATCTTCCAGCGCATCGCTGGTGGCAGAGTGCATTTTCAGCAGAGCCTGAGCCAGCTCGTGACCGAAAGCCAGACCTTCGTTCGTCAGGTCGTGCAACAGCGGCTGCCATGAGCTGTCGTTGTTGCCACCGCAAATCATCCCGCTGATCAAACCGTGCATTTCAGCGGGGGTCAATCCGGCCCCTTGTTGGTTCAAAAACTGGCTAACTTCGTTGTAACCAGGCATTTCGTTCTGTATAGACATAAGCATTCGTCATCAAAGGGAGGATATTCATGATATGCTACCACTTTGGACCCTGGTGGACCAGAAAAGGGCTTGTATCTTGATACCAGGGTAGCTATAGTGTCGCCCCTTCGCGGACCCACGGTCTGGAGACGAAGGCAGCGCAGTCAATCAGCAGGAAGGTGGCATGTCTGCACAACCCGTCGATATCCAAATATTTGGCCGTTCACTGCGAGTGAATTGCCCGCCTGAACAAAGGGATGCGTTGAATCAGGCTGCGGACGATCTGAATCAGCGATTGCAAGATCTGAAAGTTCGCACTAGAGTCACAAATACTGAGCAGCTGGTTTTCATCGCCGCGTTGAACATCAGCTATGAATTAACTCAGGAAAAAGCGAAGACGCGTGATTACGCGGCGAGCATGGAACAACGTATTCGGATGCTACAACAGACCATCGAACAAGCGTTGCTTGATCAGGGTCGCATAACCGAAAAAACGGGCCAAAACTTTGAATAACACTTTTCGGTTTACTGTGGTAGAGTGACCGTGAAGACAAAATTTCTCTGAGATGTTTGCAAGCGGGCCAGTCCCCTGAGCCGATATTTCATACCACAAGAATGTGGCGCTCCACGGTTGGTGAGCATGCTCGGCCCGTCCGAGAAGCCTTAAAACTGTGACGACGCATTCACCTTGAACCAAGGGTTCAAGGGTTACAGCCTGCGGCGGCATCTCGGAGATTCCCTTCTACCTGGCAACAGCCATGACACTACTTTCTGAACTTCCTTTATCCCGACAAGAAATACGTCAACTTATTCGGCAACGCCGCCGTGCATTAACGCCCGATCAACAAAGAGATTTCGGCCAGCAAGCCGCGACCCGAATGCTCAGCTATCCCCCTGTTGTACTCGCTCATACCGTGGCGGTATTCCTCTCGTTCGATGGCGAACTCGATACCCAGCCGCTAATAGATCAGCTTTGGCGAGCGGGCAAGCGCGTCTATCTCCCGGTTCTTCATCCCTTCAGCACCGGTAATTTATTGTTCCTGCACTATCATCCTCATAGCGAGCTGGTCACCAATCGCTTAAAAATCCAGGAGCCACGGCTTGATGTACGCGACGTATTGCCGCTGTCACAGCTGGATGTGCTGATTACGCCGTTAGTCGCGTTTGATGAGGGTGGGCAAAGACTGGGTATGGGCGGCGGATTTTACGATCGGACGCTACAAAACTGGCAGCAGCATCAGATCCAGCCCGTAGGCTACGCGCACGATTGTCAGCGAGTGGGAAAATTGCCTGTCGAAGAGTGGGATATCCCGCTGCCTGCGGTGGTGACGCCATCCAAAATTTGGGAATGGTAGCCGTTTTTTGCCGATTGACAGCGTCGCTTTTTTGACCTAAATTCCTCGGTGAAGGGTGAGGGAGGCGAACCTCCCTCCTGCGTACTCTCTGTTAATATGCTGGCCAAGCGATGATTAACAGGATCAGCAGCATGATGACGTATCTCATCATCGTCCCTTTCCTTTTTAGAGCCCCTGCTTCGGTAGGGGCTTTCCCGTTTCAGCGCGATGCTGAGCCTCTATCGTAAATTCCTTTTAGTGCTGTACAACACACAACGCTGCCTTTAATTACCCATTGCGGCAAGGCTCGAAAACAGAATGTATGCGTTACAGAAAGAAATTTTGAGGCAGGGAAATCAGAGGAATGATGGGCAGGTCAACCGCCTGCCCATATAGAGGAAATCAGTACAGCAGACGAGCACGAATGGTTCCCGGCAGGGCTTTCATCGCCAGCAGCGCTTTCTCCGCCACATCTTCATCCGCTTCAATATCGATAACCACGTAACCGACCTGCGCGGACGTCTGCAGATACTGCGCGGCAATGTTGACGCCCTGCTCGGCAAAAATCTGGTTTAGCGCGGTCAGTACGCCTGGGCGGTTTTCGTGAATGTGCATCAGACGACGACCACCGTGCAGCGGCAGCGAAACTTCCGGGAAGTTAACGGCAGACAGCGTAGAGCCATTGTCGGAATACTTCGTAAGTTTACCCGCCACTTCCAGGCCGATGTTTTCCTGCGCTTCCAGAGTGGAACCACCGATATGCGGCGTCAGGATCACGTTATCAAAATCACACAGCGGCGAGGTGAACGGATCGCTGTTAGATGCAGGCTCCGTTGGGAAGACATCGATTGCCGCTCCCGCCAGATGTTTCGTTGCCAGCGCATCACACAGCGCAGGGATATCGACAACCGTACCGCGTGCAGCGTTGATCAGCAGTGCGCCTGGTTTCATCAGCGCAATCTCATGCGCGCCCATCAGATTTTTGGTGGAGGCGTTTTCCGGCACGTGGAGGCTGACTACATCGCTCATATTCAGCAGGTCGGAAAGATGCTGTACCTGCGTGGCGTTGCCCAGCGGCAGTTTATTTTCAATATCATAGAAATAAACGTGCATCCCCAGCGATTCAGCCAGAATGCCCAACTGAGTACCAATGTGGCCGTAGCCGATAATCCCCAGTTTTTTGCCACGCGCTTCAAAAGAGCCGGTAGCCAGTTTATTCCACACGCCGCGGTGCGCTTTGGCGTTCGCTTCCGGCACACCGCGTAGCAGTAGCAGAAGTTCGCCAATCACCAGTTCGGCAACGGAACGTGTGTTAGAGAATGGTGCATTAAACACGGGGATCCCGCGTTTTGCCGCCGCGCTCAGATCAACCTGATTGGTGCCAATGCAGAAGCAGCCAATCGCGACCAGTTTCTCTGCGGCGTCAATCACATCTTCAGTCAGATGGGTTCGGGATCGCAGGCCAATGAAGTGGGCATCACGGATGGACTCTTTCAGCTGTTCGGTGTCCAGAGCGCCTTTATGAAACTCAATGTTGGTATAACCTGCTGCACGAAGGTTTTCGAGTGCTTTTTGGTGCACACCTTCAACCAGCAGAAATTTAATCTTATCTTTCTCCAGTGATACCTTTGCCATTTCCCGACCCTGTCTTTTTTTGTTCAAACTGATGTGTTGTGTGTGGGATTTTCATCCTCCTCTTCAACATATCAAAAAATAATATTGCGGCAATATGAACGTTTGCGTCGTCATGCTGAGGAAATGTCATTCAGCGGGAATTGTCAGAGGAAAATACTGGCGATAACTTTTTCTTTGGAGGGATCGGCAGGACAATATTATAAACGTGACACAAGTCACCAAATTTGCCCTGCCAAAATTTTTTTAACGGGAGAAGACTCTCCCGTCAGATCATTTTACGATAGTTTTCACGCCGTCCGGTGTGCCAATCAGCGCCACATCCGCACCACGATTGGCGAACAGACCCACGGTTACTACGCCCGGAATCGCATTGATGGCGTTTTCCATGGCCACGGCGTCAAGGATCTCCAGGCCGTGCACATCCAGGATCACGTTACCATTGTCAGTGACCACCCCCTGACGATATTCAGGGCGACCACCCAACTTCACCAGTTGACGCGCGACTGCGCTACGCGCCATTGGGATCACTTCCACCGGCAGCGGGAAGTTGCCAAGAATATCGACTTCTTTGGACGCGTCCGCGATGCAGATAAATTTCTTCGCCACGGAAGCAATGATCTTTTCACGCGTCAGCGCTGCGCCGCCGCCTTTGATCATCTGCATATGGCCGTTGATTTCATCCGCGCCATCAACGTATACGCCGAGGCTGTCCACTTCGTTAAGATCGAATACGTGGATACCAAGGCTTTTCAGTTTTTCAGTCGAGGCGTCCGAGCTGGACACAGCGCCTTCAATCTGACCTTTCATTGTGCCCAGCGCATCAATAAAGTGTGCGGCTGTTGAACCGGTACCTACGCCCAC
This sequence comes from Citrobacter sp. Awk 2, assembly GCF_028069815.1. Classification (NCBI taxonomy): domain Bacteria; kingdom Pseudomonadati; phylum Pseudomonadota; class Gammaproteobacteria; order Enterobacterales; family Enterobacteriaceae; genus Citrobacter; species Citrobacter sp. Awk 2. The sequence continues at coordinate 18,574 of NZ_JANEWL010000041.1, read as the reverse complement.
AATGGTGCCGGGCTGTACATACTGAAGTGCCGCCCATCCTACTGCTTTTTTCAGTTCATCCTGCGTCATGATCGTTTCGCCTGTGGTGTGAATATGGTGGGAAAATTCACGCGCATTATAGAACATTGTGCAGAAAAATGTTCCCACACCCGCAAGCTGGCGGCGGATTTCGTCTTTACCCAACCTAAAATTGTGTCATAGTGCAGAACAAGCAAAAATTTCAGGAGTGCGCCAAAGCAATGAAACGTCCGGACTACAGAACACTACAAGCACTGGATGCGGTTATTCGTGAACGAGGATTTGAGCGCGCGGCGCAAAAGCTGTGCATCACGCAATCCGCGGTTTCACAGCGCATAAAACAGCTTGAGAATATGTTCGGACAACCGTTGCTGGTGCGTACCGTCCCCCCGCGCCCTACCGAACAAGGACAAAAGCTTCTGGCCCTGTTGCGCCAGGTTGAGCTGCTGGAAGATGAGTGGCTGGGTGATGAACAAACCGGGTCCACGCCGCTGCTGCTCTCGCTGGCGGTGAACGCCGACAGCCTGGCAACCTGGTTGCTTCCGGCGCTAGCGCCGGTACTGGCCAATTCACCGATTCGTCTGAACCTGCAGGTTGAAGATGAAACCCGGACCCAGGAACGTCTGCGCCGGGGTGAAGTAGTGGGTGCAGTGAGTATTCAGCATCAGGCGCTGCCAAGCTGCCTGGTGGATAAGCTCGGCGCGCTCGACTATCTTTTTGTTGGCTCCAAAGCGTTTGCCGAACGCTACTTCCCTAATGGTGTTACCCGCTCCGCCCTGCTGAAAGCACCAGCAGTGGCTTTTGACCACCTCGACGATATGCACCAGGCCTTCCTGCAGCAGAACTTCGATTTGCCGCCGGGTAGTGTGCCATGCCACATCGTTAACTCATCCGAAGCCTTCGTTCAGCTGGCGCGTCAGGGCACGACCTGTTGTATGATCCCTCACCTGCAAATTGAAAAAGAGCTGGAAAGCGGTGAGCTTATCGACTTAACGCCAGGACTGTTCCAGCGCCGGATGCTCTACTGGCATCGCTTTGCACCGGAAAGCCGCATGATGCGCAACGTCACCGACGCTCTGCTGGCTTACGGTCACAACGTGCTGCGCCAGGATTAAACTGTTTATAGCCTCTGAGTGCCGGATGGCGGCGTAACGCCTTATCCGGCCTCCCCCTCTTACCGCTTTTTCATGTTATTCATACCACGTCTTTGAAAGACATCACAAAATCAAACACACCATGCGGCAAAAAACGACGCCCTGTTGGCTATTTTTTGCTGGCGACAAGCTGACTGAAAAAGCTCACCGTATTCGTAAAGATTCAACTTATTGCGTAATACGGAGCAAAAAATGGCAAACGTACAGGAGTGGCAAACACTCGCCAATAAAGAACTCAGTCGCCGGGAAAAAACCGTCGAATCGCTGGAAAGACAAACGGCGGAAGGGATTGCCATCAAGCCGCTGTATACCGAGGCCGATCTCGATAATCTGGAAGTAACAGGTACTCTCCCCGGCCTGCCGCCTTACGTGCGCGGCCCACGCGCCACCATGTATACCGCGCAGCCGTGGACCATTCGCCAGTACGCCGGTTTCTCAACTGCTAAAGAGTCGAATGCGTTTTATCGCCGCAACCTCGCTGCCGGACAAAAGGGGCTCTCCGTTGCGTTTGATCTTGCCACCCACCGTGGCTATGACTCTGATAATCCTCGTGTGGCGGGTGACGTCGGCAAAGCGGGCGTGGCGATCGATACCGTCGAAGATATGAAGGTACTGTTCGACCAGATCCCGCTGGATAAGATGTCGGTATCAATGACCATGAACGGCGCAGTGCTGCCGGTACTGGCGTTTTATATCGTCGCTGCAGAAGAACAAGGCGTAACACCGGAACAGCTCACCGGGACCATTCAGAACGATATTCTGAAAGAATACCTGTGTCGCAACACCTACATTTATCCGCCAAAACCTTCGATGCGCATTATCGCCGACATCATCGCCTGGTGTTCTGGCAACATGCCACGCTTTAATACCATCAGCATCAGCGGCTACCACATGGGCGAAGCCGGCGCGAACTGCGTGCAGCAGGTGGCATTTACGCTGGCTGACGGTATTGAATACATCAAAGCCGCACTCTCTGCAGGATTGAAAATTGATGACTTTGCCCCGCGCCTGTCATTCTTCTTCGGTATCGGCATGGATCTGTTCATGAACGTCGCCATGTTGCGCGCAGCGCGTTATTTGTGGAGCGAAGCGGTCAGCAGTTTTGGCGCGACCAACCCGAAATCCTTAGCCCTGCGCACCCACTGTCAGACATCCGGCTGGAGCCTGACCGAGCAGGACCCCTACAACAACGTCATTCGCACCACCATCGAAGCACTCGGTGCCACACTCGGCGGTACGCAGTCTTTGCATACCAACGCCTTTGATGAAGCGCTCGGTCTGCCGACGGATTTCTCCGCGCGCATTGCGCGTAATACGCAGATCATCATTCAGGAAGAATCGGAGATCTGCCGCACCGTCGATCCGCTGGCCGGATCGTATTACGTCGAGTCGCTCACCGATCACATCGTGAAGCAGGCACGCACGATCATCAAACAGATCGATGAAGTCGGCGGCATGGCGAAAGCGATCGAAGCCGGGTTGCCGAAACGGATGATCGAAGAAGCCTCGGCACGTGAACAATCGCTGATCGACCAGGGCAAGCGCGTCATCGTTGGCGTGAACAAGTACAAGCTGGATAAAGAAGACGAGACGTCGGTGCTGGAGATCGACAACGTGAAGGTGCGTAACGAGCAAATTGCTTCGCTGCAGCATATACGCGCCACCCGCGACAATGATGCCGTCAAAACTGCACTGTCAGCGCTGACCCACGCCGCACAGCACAATGAAAACCTGTTGGCCGCGGCGATTAACGCCGCCCGTGTTCGCGCCACGCTCGGTGAGATCTCCGACGCGCTGGAGGTTGCCTTTGACCGCTATCTGGTTCCCAGCCAGTGCGTTACTGGGGTGATTGCGCAAAGCTACCATCAGTCAGACAAATCCGCCGATGAGTTTGACGCTATCGTTGCGCAAACTGAGCAATTTCTGGCTGAACATGGCCGTCGCCCGCGCATTCTAATCGCCAAGATGGGTCAGGATGGTCACGATCGCGGCGCAAAAGTGATCGCCAGCGCCTACTCCGACCTCGGATTCGATGTTGACCTCAGTCCGATGTTCTCCACACCGGAAGAGATTGCCCGCCTGGCCGTAGAAAACGATGTGCATGTGATTGGCGCATCATCACTGGCAGCAGGTCATAAAACGCTAATCCCGGAACTGGTCACCGCGCTCAAAAACTGGGGGCGCGAAGATATTTGCGTGGTCGCGGGAGGGGTTATCCCGCCGCAGGATTACGCCTTCCTGCATGAGCGTGGCGTCGCTGCCATTTATGGCCCAGGTACGCCGATGCTCGATAGCGTCCGCGATGTGTTAACCCGCATTAGCCAACATCATGATTAACGCCGCCACGCTCGAGGATACCGTCCGGCGCCTGCGCCTGGGTGAGCGCGCCACGCTCGCGCAGGCGATGACGCTGGTCGAAAGTAGCCACCCGCGCCACCAGTCCCTGAGTACGCAATTACTGGACGCCATTATGCCGTTCACCGGTCATGCCCTGCGTCTGGGTATTACCGGTACGCCAGGCGCGGGCAAAAGTACCTTTCTGGAAGCGTTCGGTATGCTGCTCATCCGCCACGGATTACGGGTGGCAGTTATTGCAGTCGATCCCAGCAGCCCGGTTAGCGGCGGCAGCATTCTTGGCGATAAAACCAGGATGACCGAGCTTGCCCGCGCCGAATCCGCGTTCATTCGCCCGGTGCCTTCCGGCGGGCATTTAGGCGGTGCCAGTCAGCGCGCGCGTGAGTTAATGCTACTGTGCGAAGCGGCGGGCTTTGACGTGGTGATTGTGGAAACCGTCGGCGTCGGGCAGTCCGAAACCGAAGTGGCCCGGATGGTTGATTGTTTTATCTCGTTGCAGATTGCCGGTGGCGGTGACGATTTGCAGGGCATCAAAAAAGGCCTGATGGAGGTGGCGGATCTGATCGTCATCAACAAGGACGACGGTGATAACCGTAACCAGGTTGCCATCGCACGCCATATGTACGAATCCGCCCTGCATATTCTGCGCCGCAAGTATGACGAGTGGCAGCCGCAGGTTCTGACCTGTAGTGCGCTGGAAAAGCGTGGCATCGAGGAAATCTGGCAGACGATAACCGACTTCAGAACGCGTCTTACCACCAGCGGTCGGCTGGAAAAAGTGCGTCAACAACAGGCGGTTGAGTGGATACAGAAACAGGCTGAAGAAGAGGCGCTGCATCTGCTGTTTGCCTGTACGGATTTCGACCGCTATTTCCAGCAAACGCTACAGTCCGTGAAAAACAATGATCTTTCGCCGCGCACCGGGCTGCGGCACATCAGCGAATTTATCCAGCATCATTACTTTGAATAAAGAGAACATTATGTCTTATCAATACGTCAACGTTGTCATCATCCAGAAAGTCGCGGTCATTGAATTCAACTATGCCCGCAAGCTCAATGCCCTGAGTAAAGTATTTATCGACGATCTGATACAGGCGCTGAGCGATCTCAATCGTCCGGAAATTCGCTGCATTATTCTGCGCGCACCAGGCGGGGCAAAAGTGTTCTCTGCCGGGCATGACATTCATGAACTCCCAACCGGACGTCGCGATCCCCTCTCCTATGACGATCCGCTGCGTCAGATAACCCGCATGATCCAAAAATATCCGAAACCCGTGATCTCCATGGTTGAAGGCAGCGTCTGGGGGGGGGCATTTGAAATGATCATGAGCTCCGATCTGATTATCTCCGCTGAAACGTCCACCTTTTCGATGACGCCAGTCAACCTTGGTGTGCCCTATAACCTGGTGGGCATCCACAACCTGACCCGTGATGCAGGCTTTCACATCGTGAAAGAGCTGATTTTTACCGCCTCGCCCATTACAGCACAACGCGCCATGGCCGTTGGGATCCTTAACCATGTCGTCCCTGTCGACGAACTGGAAGATTTCACTTTGCAAATGGCGCACCACATCTCAGAAAAAGCGCCGCTGGCGATCGCCGTTATCAAAGAAGAGCTACGCGTGCTGGGTGAAGCGCACACCATGAATTCCGACGAGTTCGAGCGTATTCAGGGTATGCGTCGCGCGGTGTACGACAGCGAAGACTATCAGGAAGGGATGAATGCGTTTATGGAAAAACGTAAACCGAATTTTGTCGGCCACTAATTGCGGTCAGAGAAAGGAGAGAGCCATGAAACGGATGAGCGCTGAAGAAGCGGCAGAAATTATCCAACACGATGATATGGTGGCATTTAGCGGATTCACACCAGCAGGCTCACCAAAAGCATTGCCGACAGCGCTTGCCCGACGCGCCTGCGAACAGCATCAGGCCGGGCAGCCCTTTCAGATTCGCTTGCTGACTGGGGCGTCAATCGGCGCTGCCGCTGACGATGCATTATCAGAGGCAGATGCCGTTTCCTGGCGTGCGCCTTATCAAACCTCCTCCGGCCTGCGCGAGAAAATTAACCAGGGCCAGGTGAGGTTTGTCGATCTCCATCTGAGTGAGGTTGCGCAGATGGTCAATTACGGCTTTTTTGGCGAGATCGATATTGCCGTTATTGAAGCTTCAGCCATCGCGCCAGATGGACGGATTTGGCTCACAAGCGGGATAGGCAATGCGCCAACCTGGCTGCTGCGGGCAAAAAAAGTGGTAATCGAACTGAACCACTACCATAACCCGCGCGTAGCAGAGCTTGCCGACATTGTTATTCCAGGCGCACCACCACGGCGGAACAGCGTGCCCATTTTTCATACCATGGATCGTGTCGGGACACAGTGCGTGCAGATAGACCCGAAAAAGGTCGTTGCGATAGTGGATACCGAACTGCCAGATGCCGGTAATGCGTCAGATAAAACCAACCCGGTCAGCCAACAAATAGCCGATAACGTGGTCACCTTTCTGCTGGCAGAAATGGCGCACAAGCGAATTCCACCTGAGTTTTTGCCCCTTCAGAGTGGCGTTGGCAATATCAATAACGCAGTGATGGCGCGACTGGGTGAGAACCCGGATATTCCGCCCTTTATGATGTATTCGGAGGTGCTGCAGGAATCGGTGGTGCATCTGCTGGAAACAGGGAAAGTAACCGGCGCCAGCGCCTCGAGTCTGACCATTTCCGCCCCATCGCTGCAAAAAATCTACAACAACATGGATTTCTTCACCAGCCGGATTGTGTTGCGCCCGCAGGAGATCTCCAACAATCCGGAGATCATCCGTCGTCTGGGGGTTATTGCGCTTAATGTCGGCCTGGAGTTTGATATTTATGGTCATGCTAACTCCACGCATGTCGCGGGGGTCAATCTGATGAACGGTATTGGCGGCAGCGGCGATTTCGAACGTAACGCCTATCTGTCGATCTTTATGGCTCCGTCGATCGCCAAAGGCGGGAAAATATCCACTATTGTGCCGATGTGCAGCCATGTCGATCACAGCGAGCATAGTGTGAAAGTGATCATCACTGAACAGGGTATTGCCGATCTGCGCGGGTTATCTCCTCTGCAACGGGCACATACCATCATCGACAACTGTGCTCATCCCCTGTACCGGGACTACCTGCACCACTATCTGGAAAAAGCGCCCGGCGGGCATATTCATCACGATCTCAGTCATGCCTTTGATCTGCATAGAAATTTGATCGAGACCGGTTCCATGCTGGGTTAAGTTGCCGTACCGTCACGATCCTCAGCAATATGCTGCAGCATTGTGGCGGTGTAGCGATGGTTTTTCAGCGAATACAGAAACTCCTGCATATACATGGGACTGCCGGGCGCATCGAAATATTTCAGCGTCGACGGGTTCACCAGCCGCCAGGCAAAATGCGGGATGACCGTCAGAAACTGCCCCCGCTCCACGGCGCTAATCTTGGCCATAAAGCTGTACGGACGATAGATTATCGTCGGGTTGATCCCACAGGGTCGCATGTAGGCATCCAGCATCGCCTCAAAGTTGGCGCGATTCTGGAAGCGCATCTGCAACCAGGGCAGCTCACGCAGCAAATCCTGTGGTTGCTTTTCTTCGTAACGCCGGGATACCAGAAACCCCAGGCGTAACGGCGGTAATTCACTTACTGCCAGATTATCCAGCTCTTGCACCCGGGGAGACACATGTTGCGGCGAGATAATAAAATCAAGTTGTCGGTCGAACAGATTATCAATCACCCCATTTTCACTGAACTCGACAGCCTGGGCGCTGATACCATCGTACTTATCGCCAAGGCTAATCAGCTGGTCAAAAATAATGGTTGGGTAAGTGTTGTCGATGCCGATGACGATTTCCCGCGAGCGACGAGAGGCATTATGGATTTCGTTATCAATAGCAGATAGCCGCTGATAGACGGGAAATAATTTCTGATACAGCTCCTGACCGGCTTTGTTCAGACTGATGTTGTTATCTTTACGGGTAAACAGCGTATAGCCGATTTGATCTTCCAGTGCAGCAATGCTTTTGCCAAACGGCGATGCGGTCATGTGTATTTTTTCTGCCGCTCTGGCGATGTTATTCGTTTGCGCCAGCAGAATAAAATTGCGCATCTTTTTCGAGATAAAAATATCCATAGTCACCTCATAAAATCACTACGGCATATCCTCATCAAGACAAAAAAAAGACTCGCGACGCGGTCGCATTTTTACAGTTGTTCACAGAAAAAACCCGGCGGATAAGCCGGGTCTGAAAAGATTACTGCGTTTTGGCAGGCGCTGCTGCTGGCTGACCCGCTGCGGGTTCGATTTGGAAGACCACATCAACCTGATCGTCAAACTGAATGACCGGCTGTTCGTAGGTTTCCTGAGCCGATGCAGCAGGTGCCGCGTCTGCCTTCATCATCCGTACCATTGGGCTCGGCTGATAATTGGAAACGTGGTAGCGCACACTGTACACCGGGCCAAGTTTGCTATTGAAGCCCGCAGCCAGCTGTTCAGCCTGATGAATGGCATCATCAATTGCGGCTTTACGCGCCTTGTCTTTGTAGGTATCTGGCTGAGCCACACCCAGCGATACCGAGCGGATCTCATTCAGACCCGCTTTCAGCGCGCCATCCAACAGGGCGTTCAGCTTATCCAACTGACGCAGCGTAACCTCAACAGTACGTACCGCACGGTAGCCTTTCAGTACGCTTTTACCATTCTGGTAGTCGTAGTCCGGCTGTGTACGCAGATTGGCGGCGCTAATATCTTTCTTCGCTATCTGGTTTTGCTCAAGGAAGGAAAGATACTGCGCCACACGCTCGTCGGCTTGCTTTTTCGCAGATGCTGCATCCTTGGCCGCTACGTTCACTTCAATTGCCAGAGTAGCAATATCAGGTGTCGCATCGACGCTTGCCGTTCCGGAAGTCACGATGTGCGGTCCATTGGGCAATTCGTTTGCCTGTACCGATAGTGCGCTGAATCCGACTAATGCCGCCAGGGCGATGACTTTGAACTTCACTGTCGTTCCTCCATGTTACATATACCCCTAAACTCAGGGCGCATGCAGGCAAGCTTAGCCGATCTCGCCACGTTGTCCATCAGACAACACTTAGTTGAACAGCGCATGAACGTGCGCAACACCTTCTTTTGCCAGCTGAAAAGCGATAAACCACATCACTAATCCTACCAGCGTGTTGATAATGCGCTGGGCTTTAGCAGTACGCAGACGCGGGGCCAGCCAGGCTGCCAGCAGTGCCAGACCAAAGAACCACAGGAACGACGCGCTGACGGTTCCCAGTGCAAACCAGCGCTTAGGTTCCACATCCAGCTGGCCGCCAAGGCTGCCCAGCACGACAAAAGTATCCAAATAGACATGTGGGTTTAACCAGGTTACCGCTAGCATGGTGGCGATGATTTTCCAGCGGCCCTGCTTCATCACCTCGGCACTGGCCAGCTCCAGGTTGCTGCTCATCGCCGTTTTTAACGCACCAAAGCCATACCAGAGTAAAAACGCCACCCCGCCCCAGGTCACCAGCGCCATCAACCACGGCGACTGCATCAACAAGGCACTACCACCAAAGATACCGGCACAGATAAGCACTAAGTCACTGATGGCGCAAAGTAAGGCAATCATGATGTGATACTGGCGACGAATACCCTGATTCATCACAAAAGCGTTCTGCGGTCCAAGTGGAAGGATCATGGCTGCGCCAAGCGCAAGACCTTGAAAATAATAAGATATCACGTTTTTTATCCCGAGCTATTTCTCTTAAGCGCAGACTATAGCGCGGGAAAATCATTAGCGGAAATTGATAATATTAATCAGGGATAAGAGGAATTAATACCTGGGGAGAAAATGCCGGATGGCGGCTTGTGCCTGATCCGGCCTACAGTATAGAAATCTGAGTAGGCCGGATAAGCGAAGCGCCATCCGGCACCGTAGTACGGAAAAGATTACTCGGCCGCGCGCTCTTTCACGCGCTTGAAATTCACATCCATCTGCGGATATGGGAAGCTGATACCGTTGGCATCGAACTCACGTTTAATACGCTCCAGCACATCCCAGTAAACACTTTGCAGGTCGCCGCTGTTACTCCAGACACGTACCACAAAGTTAATGGAGGAAGCCCCTAGCTCATTCAGACGCACCGTCATTTCTCGATCTTTCAGGATACGATCATCAGACTGGATGATATCGGTAAGGATTTTCTTCACCTGATCGATATCGGAATCGTAGGCTACACCGATAATAAATTCGTTACGGCGAACCGGTTCACGAGAGAAGTTGATGATATTCCCGGCGATGATTTTACCGTTTGGGATCACAACAATCTTGCCATCCACGGTACGCATGGTAGTGGAGAATATCTGCACGTTAAGCACGGTTCCGGCTACGCCGCCGAGGTCAACATACTCACTCGCACGGAACGGGCGGAACATCACCAGCAGTACGCCAGCGGCAAGGTTCGACAACGAACCTTGTAATGCCAGACCAACGGCTAAACCTGCCGCACCGAGAACGGCAATCACCGAAGCCGTCTGCACCCCAACGCGTCCGAGGGCGGCAATCAGCGTGAACGCAATGATCCCGTAGCGCACCAGCGCAGAGAGGAAGTCGGCAACGGTTGCATCAATTTTACGCGCTACCATCAGGCGGTTAACCGTGTTCGAAACGATTCGCGCCACAATCATACCGATAATAACAATGGCGATGGCCGCAACGATGTTGACGGCATAGCTCAGCAGCAGTTCCTGGTTGCGGACCAGCCAGGTGCCCGCACCGTTTATGCTGTCGACAACATTCAAATCTTCCATTTACTATTCCTTTTTTGCTTACCCAAACGGGAGAAATAAAGCCACCCCACCGGGGCGGGCAACCTGACAAGGGTAAACAATAAACCCGAATTTTGCCAAACAGATCACAGAATTCTCTGTCAGCAGCACATTGAAATGGCAATAAAAAAGGCCCGCATATGCGGGCCTCATGTCACGTAGAACGGCGTAAATTACAGAACGTCAACCGCGTTCAGTTCTTTGAAAGCCTGTTCCAGACGGGTGATCATGGTTGCCTGACCAGCACGCAGCCATACGCGCGGATCGTAGTATTTCTTGTTCGGCTGATCTTCGCCTTTCGGGTTGCCCAGCTGACCCTGCAGGTAAGCTTCGTTGGCTTTGTAGTAGTTCAGAACGCCTTCCCAGGTAGCCCATTGGGTATCGGTATCGATGTTCATTTTCACTACGCCGTAGCTTACGGAGTCTTTGATTTCCTGAGCAGTAGAACCGGAACCGCCGTGGAACACGAAGTTCAGGCTGTTGTGCGGCAGGTTATGTTTCTTAGAAACATAGTCCTGAGAATCACGCAGGATGGTCGGGGTCAGAACCACGTTGCCTGGCTTGTACACGCCGTGTACGTTGCCGAAGGAAGCAGCGATGGTGAAGCGCGGGCTGATTTTGCTCAGCTCAGTGAACGCGTAATCAACGTCTTCTGGTTGGGTGTACAGGGCAGAAGCGTCCATGTGGCTGTTGTCCACGCCGTCTTCTTCACCACCGGTGCAACCCAGTTCGATTTCCAGAGTCATGCCCATTTTGGACATACGCGCCAGATATTTGGAGCAGATTTCGATGTTCTCTTCCAGAGACTCTTCAGACAGGTCGATCATGTGAGAAGAGAACAGCGGTTTGCCCGTTGCTGCAAAGTGTTTTTCACCCGCGTCCAGCAGACCGTCGATCCACGGCAGCAGTTTCTTCGCGCAGTGGTCAGTGTGCAGGATAACCGGAACACCGTAGTGTTCAGCCATCTGGTGAACGTGATGCGCGCCAGAGATAGCACCCAGGATTGCAGCGCCCTGAGGCACGTCGGACTTCACGCCTTTACCCGCGATGAAAGAAGCACCACCGTTGGAGAACTGAACGATTACCGGCGCTTTAACTTTTGCAGCGGTTTCCAGAACGGCGTTAATGGAGTCGGTACCAACGCAGTTAACAGCTGGCAGAGCAAAGTTGTTTTCTTTAGCTACCTGGAAAACTTTCTGAACGTCGTCGCCAGTGATGACGCCCGGTTTTACGAAATCAAAAATTTTAGACATGTTACGTAGTCCTGTATCTGTATCTTCGACCGTTGAAGAAGGTTCGCGAGCGTTTAAGCGCGCTGAAAAACAGGCGGGTCACCCCGCCTGAACTGAATTACTTCTTAGCGCGCTCTTCGAGCATCGCTACTGCTGGCAGGACTTTGCCTTCCACGAATTCGAGGAATGCGCCGCCGCCAGTAGAGATGTAGGAGATTTTGTCAGCAATGCCGAACAGGTCGATTGCTGCCAGGGTGTCACCGCCGCCCGCGATGGAGAACGCTTCGCTGTCTGCGATAGCGTTAGCAACGATTTCAGTACCTTTGCGGAAGTTCGGGAATTCAAACACACCAACCGGGCCGTTCCACAGAATGGTTTTCGCATTTTTCAGGATGTCAGCCAATTGCTGTGCAGAAGCGTCGCCGATATCCAGAATTTGCTCGTCTTCTTTCACATCGCTAACGGATTTCAGCGTAGCCGGTGCAGTTTCAGAGAATTCAGTCGCTACGCGAACGTCAGTCGGAACCGGGATGTCACAAGTGGTCAGCAGACGCTTAGCTTCATCAACCAGGTCAGCTTCGTACAGGGATTTACCCACGTTGTGGCCTTGAGCGGCAACGAAGGTGTTCGCGATACCACCGCCTACGATCAGCTGGTCGGCGATTTTAGACAGGGAGTCCAGAACAGTCAGTTTGGTAGAGACTTTAGAACCACCAACAATAGCCACCATCGGACGAGCAGGTTCTTTCAGTGCTTTACCCAGTGCATCCAGCTCAGCTGCCAACAACGGACCCGCACACGCTACATCAGCGAATTTACCGATACCGTGAGTGGAAGCCTGTGCACGGTGAGCCGTGCCGAAAGCGTCCATGACGAATACATCGCACAGTGCGGCATATTTTTTGGACAGCGCTTCGTCGTCTTTCTTCTCGCCTTTGTTGAAGCGAACGTTTTCCAGAACAACCAGTTCACCGGCAGCGACTTCAACGCCGTCCAGGTAATCTTTTACCAGGCGAACCGGAGCAGACAGTTTGTCTTTCAGGTAGTTAACAACCGGCAGCAGAGAGAATTCTTCGTTGTACTCGCCTTCGGTAGGACGACCCAGGTGGGAAGTTACCATCACTTTTGCACCCTGCTTCAGTGCCAGCTCGATGGTTGGCAGAGAGGCACGAATACGCGCATCGCTGGTTACTTTCCCTTCTTTAACTGGTACGTTCAGATCCGCACGGATAAAAACACGTTTACCAGCAAGATCCAGATCGGTCATCTTAATTACAGACATGGTGAATCCTCTCGTTGATTCTTAAAGTGTTGCAAGCGCTCACGCGCCTTACCTGAAACCAATAGCAGCCATCGCTAACGTTGTGTCGAGCATACGGTTAGCAAAGCCCCATTCATTATCGCACCAGACCAGGGTCTTGATCAGGTGAGCGCCACTCACGCGCGTTTGCGTACCATCAACGATGGCGCTGTGCGGGTCGTGGTTAAAATCTACAGAGACCAACGGTAATTCCGTATAGTCAACTATACCATGAAATGCACCTTGTGCTGCTTTTTGCAGCAACTGGTTGACTTCACTGGCTTTTACCGGTTTTTTCACCGTCACGCTTAAGTCGATCGCCGTCACATTAATGGTCGGTACACGCACCGCAATCGCTTCAAAACGATCGTTAAATTGCGGAAAAATTCGTGTGATACCCGCCGCCAGTTTGGTATCAACCGGGATGATCGACTGGCTAGCCGCTCGCGTGCGGCGCAGGTCAGGATGATAAGCATCAATAACCTGCTGATCGTGCATCGCGGAGTGGATCGTCGTGACGGTACCAGACTCGATGCCGTAAGCATCATCCAGCAATTTAATGACGGGAATTATACAATTCGTGGTGCAGGAGGCGTTGGAGACGATCCGGTGCTCAGCGCGCAGTTGATCCTGGTTAACGCCAAACACAACGGTTGCGTCGATGTCGTGACTGCCAGGATGTGAAAAGAGCACTTTTTTAGCACCAGCGGCAATGTGCGCCTCGCCGTGTTCGCGGTTGCCGAAGACACCTGTGCAGTCCAGCACAACGTCGACGCCCAATTCACGCCACGGAAGCGCATCAAGGGTTCGTTCATGCAGAATGCGAATCGCGTCATCGCCAACGATGAGCTGGTCACGTTCCTGACGAACATCCCAGGCAAAACGCCCATGGCTGGTGTCATATTTCAACAAATGCGCCATGCCTGCGGCATCCGCCAGTTCGTTGATAGCCACCACGGTGATTTCCGCCCGACGCCCGGATTCATACAAAGCACGAACCACGTTACGTCCGATGCGACCGAAACCATTAATCGCTACGCGTACGGTCATAGGTCTCCTGCAAGGATTTCTCAGAAACGATGTGGCTGACAGAGTAATGCAGCAAACCGCTCAGGGAAACCTTACCTGTCGCAAACTGCGACTAATTGATTAATTGTCGAACATTTAATCGACTGAAACGCTTCAGCTAGAATAAGCGAAACAAGGAATAAAAGGAATGATTGTCCAGCAACAGAACACAATTATCTGACTTGCGTCACATTTTATCTGGAATATCTACGACGAATTTTTCAGTTAACAAGAATAGCGATGAAACACGATATCCCCGCAGCATCGCTGCGGGGAAAAGGGATTAGAGAATCGTCAGAGTGGTCGTCACCGTATAACTGAGCGCCCACGAAGAGTGCCAGTCCTTCCCATCGAAGGTGATGACGCCATGATACTTCCCGGCAGGCAAGGCGGCATTATTACCATAGGACGGATCATAGGTTATCTGCGGCGCATTCCCCGGCAACTGACATCCTGATGCGCTGTTAAACTCAAATGCGGTACACTTATTTATGACCTGTCCGCGGAAGGCGACCGTTTGAGAAACGCCGTTTTCATCCGTTAACTGCGCCGTCAGCTCCGAATATCCCCCATAATTCAGCGACCATATCAACTCGGTCGGCCCTGTCGTGTTACCCGTGACAATGAATCCGAGATTTTTCAAATTGGCGATGGTTTCCCCTTTATAAGCACTGGGTTGCGCACCATTAGCAATATCCCAGGACTCAGCGATCGTCCCCATAAACATCACCGAGTTATCCGACAAGCTACTCCCGTTGGTGCTGGCAATAACCGTGGGTTTACCGAACTCGGACCCGGACAGGTTCACCGTCGCTTCGCCATCGTGGTTTGTCACGCTGGTTTGTGCCGACAGTGAGTTCATATCGGTACTCCATGCCACGACGGCCGCCTCAACCGGGTTTCCGTTCTCGTCCTGTATTGTCGCGGTATAGACCACCGGTTCAGTGTTTGCCGCCACATGATCGAGATTCGCCGCCAGTTTCACCACTTTGGCGGTTTTGGCATCGCCGATGAAATTCACGGCGTTGGCGCTATATTGCATCGCCGGTGACGCAATAGACGCGGTAACAATCGTCTCGCCGGATGTTATCGATGTTGCGCGGATCGTCGCCTCGCCGTTTTCTGCCGTCAGGCTACTCGTCGACGAGAAAGCGAGATAACTTTGATCTGCGCTCCAGTCTACCGTAAGGCCATTCAAAGCGTTGTCATTGGCATCAGAGACCACCGCGGTCCACGTCACCGCGCTAACGCCGTCGGCTACGGCTTCATTTTTATCCGCGGCGACCGTCGTAATTTTCGCCGTAGCGGCATTACCGATAACCTGCAACACCTTCGTGTGATTATTTCCTTCCAGGGCCGCCGTCACCGTAATGTCGCCGGCTTTCAGACTCGAGAAGGTCGTCGTTGCCCGCCCATTTTCATCGGTTACCGCTGATGACGTCGTGAACGCGCTGTTAGCTTCACTGCTACTCCAATGGATGGTGACACCTGAAACCGCATGTTGATTCACGTCCACCACGGTGGCGGTCAATACCACGCTATCTTTATCAGCCACGATCGCCGTCTCTTTATCCGCTTCCAGCTGGGTTATCTCCGCGGTTGTTTTGTCCGCGGTAAAACTCAGATCCGATAGCGATTGTGAGCTCTCGTTGATGCTTGCCGTTACACGATAAGTATTGACCTCCGCCGAGGTAAGACGCGCCTGCGCCACCCCTTCGCTGTTTGTTTTGCTGCTTTGCGCTGAGAGCGTTCCGCTGACAGGCGTAACGGACCATGTGACGTCGGCATCAGGCAGCACATTGTCGTGCGCATCCATCACCGTGGCGCTTAATTGAATGGCGTCGGTATTATTCGCCAGCGCCGTCTGATTATTGCCAGATAACGCAACGATCTTCGCGGTCGCCGCATCGGCAATAAAGTTAACGCTTTCCGCCTGTTTTGCCGTACTTTCACTCGTCTGCGCGGTAATAACAACCGCTCCGGCCTTCAAAGAAGCGACGCTAATGGTCGATTTGCCATCTTCGCCAGCCAGGGTTTGACTCTCGCTTAAGGTGGCGTCCTGACTATCGGCGGACCAATTAATCACGGCCCCCTGTACTGGGTTGCCCTGGAGATCGGTAATCGTCGCCTCGTAGATAATGGCGTCGCGACCATTGGCCGTCGCCTGTTGTTTATCGGATTGCAACACGCTCACCTTCTGCGTACTGGTGTCGGCGACAAAGGTGATCGCTTCGCTTTCTATTGCATTCCCGCCAGTAACCCCAGCCGATACCGTGACGACCCCGATTTTCATCGATTTAAGCTGGAACGTCGCCTCTCCCTGATTGTTAGTGACGGAAGTTGCCGTTCCGGCAGTACTGCCGTTACTTTTCAACACCGTCCAGTTTACGGTTATGCCATCCAATGGATGGTTGTAGTTATCGAACACTTTCGCCGTTAGGGTGCTGGTATCCTCATTATTAGCGATGACCTGTGTTTTTTCTGGCTCAACGGAAACCACGCGGGCCGACGCGCTATCCGCAGTAAAGTTAAGCGTTTCAGACTGTAGGGATTCCGCTTGAGCGCGTTGAGCGGTAATAACGGTACTAATAACATCGACGCTGGTCACCGCGACCTGCGCCTGCCCCTGGTCGTTTGTCGTCGATTGCGCGACGGAAAGCTGCGCTTTACGGTTATCCGCGCTCCAGTTTATCGGCTCGTTTTGTACCGGCGCCCCTGACGAATCCAGTACGGTTGCCGTGAGCATCACCGCGGTACTACCATCCGCCAGTGCGCTCCCCGTAGATGCCTCAAGCGTGGAGAGTCGCGCCAATGTTTCTGTCTTTTCTTCAACAAGCTTCGCGCTCGCCAGCTTCACGGCGCCGTCAATTAACGGTTGAATGGTGAGCGTATCAGGTATCGTCCCCGAGGTAAGCGAAGCGCTATACACGCCAGGAGAGATCTCGTCGAAATCAGCTAGCGTTGGTTTTTTCGCGTCTGGACGGGTTGTCGTGTCCGCTGCCGTTGAAATGAGCGTGGCACTCAAACGGGATGCCAGACCTGTGGCGTTTTCAGCGGATTGCGTCTTAAGCGATATCGTGACCGTTGCGGTACTGGCCCCATCGGCCGGAATTGTCGTCGGCGATACGCTTGTGGATGACTGCAGCGTATTGATATCAATACCTTTGACGTTCACCGTCATTTCACTGGTATTAGAGGCGTTGCCATTTTTATCCCACGCCTGCCCTGTCAGCGTATAGCTGTTAGAGCCGCTGCTTTGCCAGGCGGGGAGTGTCAGGACGACCTGATCCGTAGCGGCGCCATGAGTAATTTTTCCGCCGCTATTGAGGAACGACGCAGCCTGCCAGTCAATATGATCCAGGGCATACTTGGTTTTCACCTTTGCCGTGACCGTTTGTTTAGATTGTTCTTCGCCTTCCAATTGCGGCGGCAGAGAAAGGGTGATCAAATCCTGTTTGCGGTATTCCAGAACAATATTATTGTTACGATCAACCAGATCTTTACGTCCCCCTACCAACGAGCGGCGTTGCGCAACCATCGCCGGGTCCAATTGCGCACGTAGCGGCACGCCTGGCGTCCAGCTCAGCGCGAAATTAATCTGAGTATCGTTTTCTCCGCTTTTGCCAAATTTTTGATTGACGCCCACCGTCACCAGCGGGACTGGGGTATAGTTCAAACCAAACGTCATGGCATGAGGGTTTTTCTGGCGGTCATTTTCATCATCGCCAAACAGCCCGACGCTGTCGCCATAATACTGTTCATAAATAATATTAGCCCCGAGCTGTGGGTACGCGGGGAGATATCCGGTCGCACGAATATCAAAACCATTAGCCACCCGCTCGTCATAATCCGTATAGCGGCGTGAAGACATCCAATCACTCAGGCGAAAATAGCCATTGGCGGAAAGTTTAATATAATCCCAGCCTAATTCCGCGCCAATGCCCAATCGCTGATGCTGGTTACCGGAAAGTTGTCTGTCATAAAAAACGTTCGAACCTACCATCCATGTTTCCGTAAAATAACGGTAGCCTAAGCCGGTATTCATAATGTTACGGTCATCATGGCGTCTCCCGCCTAATTGAGTAAACAGGAGATTATTTTTTTGGTCATATAACGGGAGTAATAGATCCAGCTCCGAGTCATTTAATGTGAAATGCTCATCGGTGCTCACGCTCACTCTGGCCGTACCAAACTGATTTAACCACTGCTGCGCTTCGGCAGATGCCATACCTGTCGCCGTGGAGGTCAGCGAATTAACGACTGAATCCGCTGCATTTTCAGAGGCAAGCACCGTTCCGGCCTGAACAACCGTCTGCGCGATACGATCGTCCGCCTGCTCTGCGCTTTTAACTCGCGAGCTATTTTCCGCTTTTGCATTCGCGAAAGATATCGGTGATAGATATAAAAGAAATGAGGGAGGGAAGAGCTGCAATATTATCTGCAGCACAGCCAGAGCTTTACGCATTTTAACGTGCATATCTACATTCCATATAGAAAGATCTAAAATGCGGAAGAATAGTTCTGAAAGTTTACCCTGACAATCCACCACGCGGGCGCCAGAAATATTTTTTCTGTCTTAACGCGAAAACAATAAAATGAATAAATACATAATAT